>CAKOMH010000053.1:0-10204 GCA_934096595.1 uncultured Bacilli bacterium
ATTAAGATTACTTTCTATAATTATTCTTTGACTCAAATTTAAATGTTTTCCCATTTTAAAAATCTCCTTTCATATATGGGTAAAACAGCAATGCCTATTATATGTTTTTTTACCAAAATATCAAGTGTGGTAAGTGAAAGACTAAATACTCCAGCATTAATTACTGTGGTCAATTTACAATTTCATTCGAATTTGTTAAATAAACTAACGATGTAATCTTGAAAAAAAGAGCAACTTTTATTATACTAAATGTTGTTAAGGGTTTAATGGTGATATTTTGGATATAGAAGCAGTAAGAGCTTTAACTGGAGATTATAGTCATATCATTATGAAGAAAGATAATATTAAGTGTTATGGTTATCACAGTTATGGTTATGATTTAAAACAAGTTTTAGATATTGGTTATATTTCAAAAGATAAATTAAATATTGATATAGTAGCTGATTTTTTAAGAAACGATATTGTTTTGTGGCAACCATATTTTAGTAGCAGTGATTTTGATGTTGTTGTTAGAAAAGATGGGAAAACCTTAAGAATAGCAAGGAATTTATTAAGTAGTCTTAATAATAAATATATTGAGCTTTTAAATTTAGCAATCAAAAGAAGTATTATTAATATTATCAAAACTAGTGATTCTGCCTTAGAGGTTAATCTTAGTAATGACAAAATTACAATAATAGATATAACCACTGGGGAAACTGTTTTAAAAGCGTGGCATTTAGCTGATTTAGATATGTTAGCTATGGTAAATTATTTACTTGATAATACTTTAAAACATACGGATATAAAAATTAATTATAGTTTTGATAAACCAGTTAATGTTAGTATGATGGTGTTTGGAACTTATATTAAATTTAATGGTACCGATGAGATAATGATGCCAATAATTAAAATATGTGCTGATTATAAAGAAAATTTAAAGAATACTAATTATCATCAATTGAAAATGAAAGGATTTTAAATATGAAAAATAATATGGAAGATATAGTAAATTTTTGTAAACAATATGGGTATATATTCCCTGGAAGTGAGATTTATGGTGGTCTTGCTAATACATGGGATTTTGGACCTTTAGGAAGAGAATTAAAAGAAAATATTAAAAAATGTTGGTGGAAGAAATTTATTGTTGAAAATAAATATAATTATGGACTTGATGCCGCAATTTTAATGAATCCTAATGTATGGGTAGCCTCAGGTCATGTTGCTTCTTTTGCTGATCCTTTAATTGATTGCCGTAAATGTAAGGCTAGAAGTCGCGCGGATAAATTAATTGAAGAATATTTTGCTAAAAATGGCATTAGTGGTAGTGCTGATGGCTGGAGTAATGAAGAGCTAATGAGCTACATTAAAGAACATCATATTGTATGTCCAAAGTGTGGAGCTTGTGATTTTACCGATATTCGCCAATTTAATTTATTGTTTGAAACAAGTCAAGGTGTAACAGAAGATACGAAAAATAAGATTTATTTGCGTGGGGAGACAGCTCAAGGTATATTTGTTAATTTCTTGAATGTTCAAAGAACAATGCGAGCAAAAGTACCATTTGGTATTGGCCAAATTGGAAAGAGTTTCCGCAATGAAATAACTCCGGGTAACTTTATTTTCCGTGTACGCGAATTTGAACAAATGGAATTAGAATTTTTCTGTAAACCAGATACTGATTTAGAATGGTTTGGTTTCTATAAATCATATTGTAATAGTTTCTTAAAAGATTTAGGTATTAAGCCTGAAAATTTAAGAAATCGTGATCATGAGAAACAAGAATTATCATTTTATTCTAAGGCGACAACTGATATTGAATATCATTATCCATTCGGCTGGGGTGAATTATGGGGAATTGCTGATAGAACTGATTATGATTTATCAACCCATATGGAACATTCCAAGAAAGATTTAAGATATATAGATCCTGAGACTAATGAAAGATATTTACCTTATGTTATTGAACCAAGTGTTGGAGTTGAAAGATTATTCTTAGCTGTTTTGTGTGATGCTTACGAACGCCAAGTATTAGAAGACGGAGCCGAAAGAGAAGTATTACATTTAATTCCTGCTTTAGCGCCATTTAAAGCAACTATTTTGCCTCTTGTTAAAAAAGTTCATGGCAAGAAAGCAAATGAGATTTATTCTGAACTTTTAAAAGATTTTTATGTATCTTATGATGAGGCAGGAAGTATTGGCAAGCGTTACCGAAGATGTGATGCTATCGGGGTACCATTCTGTATAACTGTTGATGATGAAACTATAAACAATGATATTGTAACCGTTCGTAATAGAGATACAATGGAACAAGAAAAAGTTAAAGTAAGCGATTTGAAAGAATATATTAATCGTGCTATTAAATTTTAAAAAAAATTAATTTGTGGTTGCTAAATTAAAAACAATTTGATATTATAAATAAGCACGAAAGTCATAAAAGAATTGCAAAAAGTGCTTATTTTATGTATAATTGTTGTTAGATAAAGTAAGGAGATTTAGTTATGGCTTTGAATTTAAAGAAAATGATGGGGTTAGATGGTGATGATAATTCTCTTCAAACCGAAGATGAATTTTATACAGCAACAGAAGAAGAAGCAACAGGCAGTAAAAATGGTGGTTCCAAAATGATATTACTTGAACCACGCGCTTACTCAGAATCTCAACAGATTGCTGACCACTTAAAAAAGAGAAATAGTGTTGTAGTTAACTTAAAAAGAGTAACTTCAGACCAAGCTAAAAGAATTATCGATTTTTTAAGTGGCTGTATTTATGCCATAGGTGGTACCATGCAAAAAGTTGGTGTTGGTATTTACTTATGCGCACCTAAAAATGTAAATGTACAAGGAAAAATCACGGAAGACTCATCAGTTGCTGATGAAGAAGCAGATGAGGAAGTGAAGTGGTAATTTAATAAAAATTGAGGTGGGGGTATTATGCCTAAAGCATTTGGGATATCTTTTTATGGTTACAATAAAAATGAAGTTAATGAATTTATGAACAATGTTACTAATGAATATGAAAGTATGTTGGATAAATTAAAGAAAACTAATGAAGAAATGAAAAAACTTCGTGAAGATAATAGTAAGCTTCAAAGCGAATTAGAGCAATATAAAAATATTGAAGGAACTTTAAGGAGAACTTTGGTTCTTGCGGAGGAATCAAACCAGACCATAAGGAAATCAGCCAATGATGAATCTCAAGTGATATTAGAAGATGCTAAGAAAAACGCCTCAAGAATTATTAATGACGCTTTATTAAAAGCCCAAAAAATTCAGGATGATGCGGATAATATAAAAAGAGATACAATTGTTTATCGCAACCGTGTTATGAACATTATTAAAGAACAAAAAGAACTGTTAGACAAGTATGATGATATAGAATATTAAACTTAGTCTTATTGTTACTTAGTTCTTTTTTTTCGGCCTAAAAATATAATTTAGTAGGTGATATGATGTTAAATTTACTGATTAATCTTGTGAAAAGTATAATTTTTTTTACGGGGAGTTATTCCAATACGGTTTTTAAGGATCCCCTAAGTAGTGAAGAAGAAGAGAAATATATAAAATTAATGCAGCAAGGTAACAAAGAGGCTCGAAATATTTTAATTGAACATAACTTGCGATTAGTAGCTCATATTGTAAAAAAATTTAATCCCCCAATTGGGTTAACCGATGATTTAATTAGCATTGGGACCATTGGCTTAATTAAAGGCGTTGATTCTTATCAAAGTGGTAAAAATATAAAAATTACTACTTATGCGGCCCGTTGTATTGAAAATGAAATATTAATGTATTACCGTTCAGCTCGTAAATTTCAAAATACGGTTTCTTTAGATGATTATATTGGAACTGATAAAGAAGGTAATAAAATTAACTTAAAAGATGTTATTAAAGATAAAAGTAAACCTATTGAAGATGAACTCTATTTAAAAGATAATATTAATTTATTAAAACAATTTATAACTAAATTAAGTAAAAGAGAACAGGATATTATTATTAAAAGATATGGTCTTAATAATAAAAAAGCGATGACTCAAAAAGAAATAGCTAAGGAAATGCGGATTTCTAGAAGTTATGTTTCCCGAATTGAAAAGCGCGCTATTAGTAAAATATTAAGAGAATTTATTAAGAAAAATAAAGGATAATGATAAGGAGCAATAATAAGGATTAAAATAAAAGTATTATTAAAACCTAAGTTAGGCCTTCTTTTTAATTAATTTTAAAATATTAGGATTGTCTATTGAAACGAGATAATTAAAGAGAGCTAAGTCGTTTCCTCGCTTATTGATATTTCTGATACTTTTAATAGAGATAATCATTTTTTGAAATTTAAGATTTAAATCGTTGCCTTTTTTAGAATAGGATATTAAGGAACCATAATCCTTGTTTAAAATGTTGGTAATAATGGTACTATCCGTCGTTTTTTTAGAAAATCCATTATATCTAATGGTATAAAAATTCTTATTAATACTAATTTCAATACAATCTAATTGGTCTTTCATAATGAAAATTATTTAATTGTTAAATATTCTTAACAACCTAATTAATCCTTTCTTTTATATTTTTGGAAAAATTTTTTGCTTTTTATCTACAACTTATCTATAAAATAGTTTTATAGTTTCCTAGATTACTAGAAATTTAAGCTGTTGTAAAGGCCTCTTTCTTAAAAAAATGAAGTTTTTGTAAATTTTTGGTTTTATTATTAGTAAATTTAGGCTATAATGTAATCATAGGAGGATAGAAAAATGAAACCACAAGAAGAGCCTATTCATATTAAAGTAAATGATAAAAAAGATATAGCGCCTTTAGTTTTAATGCCGGGGGACCCTTTGCGAGCAAAATATATTGCTGAAAAGTTTTTAGAAAATGCTAGACTAGTTACCAGCGTTCGTAATATGTTTGGTTTTACAGGAACTTATAAAGGACATAAAGTAACTATTATGGGTAGTGGCATGGGGATGCCTAGTATGAGCATTTATGCTTTTGAATTATTCTATTATTTTAATGTTGAAAAAATAATTCGCATTGGAACTTGCGGTGTTGTAACAAAAGATATAAATGTTCCTGAATTAATACTTGCGGATAATGTCTTTAGTTTATCTAATTTTGCTTATAATTATGATGGCTATGATAAAAATATGGTTTATCCAAGTAAAAAATTAAATGAAAATATAATTGCTACAGCTAGAGAACAAGATAAAAAGCTACATGTTGGAACAATGCTTACATGCGATGCTTTTGGCCCTTATATCAATATGGATAATGTTTTAAAAAGAATTCCAGAAGATGTAGATCCAATTGCTGAAGAAATGGAAGCTTATGCTCTTGTTCATGTTGCAAATTCATTTAAGAAAGAGGCTAGTGCTATCGTAACCGCTGTCGATTCTAAGTTTAGTGATGTAGTTTTACCAATTGAAGACCGTGAAAAATCACTTGATGACATGATTACTTTAGCGCTTGATGCCATAATAAAATAAAAAGGGAATGTTGGCGTTGCACCAACTTGGAAATATAGGTCTTAAGGCCTATTTTTTTAGGATAAGTTATGTTAAAAGAATTTGAAAATTATTTGAAAAATGTGCGGAAATATAGCATTAATACTGTAAATAGTTATCTTAGTGATATTAATATTTTTTTAGAATATTTAAAGGAAAGTAAAATAAATTATAAAGATGTTAATCGTGATGTCATTAGGACTTATCTTAAATATTTAGATACGGCTAAATATAAAAGTAGTAGTATTAATCGTCTTTTAAGTAGTCTTAATGATTATTATAATTACCTAGTAAAAATGAAGTATGTTAAGTATAACTATTTTGAGGATATTAACCGTCCCAGAAGAGAAAAGAAACTACCTAATTTTATTAATTATGAAGAGTATATGACTTTAATTAAGCAAGCAGAAAAAGAAGAAAATGAATTTTTAAGGGCAAGAAATTTACTTTTTCTAGAAATTTTATTTGATACAGGCTTGCGTGTTAGTGAAGCAGTTAATATTAAATTTAGTGATATAAATAAAAGTGAATGTAGTATTAAAGTTTTGGGTAAAGGAAGCAGAGAGCGCATAGTTTATTTTGGAGAGTATGCACTTAATTATTTGAATGATTATATGGCTATAAGAGCGGGTATTAATAGCCCAGACAAAAATTATTTGTTTTTAAATAAGAATTATACTAAATTAACGAGAAGGGGCGCTGAATATTTGCTAAACTCAGTAACGAAACAAGCTTTATTAAAACAAAAAGTTACTCCCCATACATTAAGACATACTTTTGCTACGGAAATGCTTAATAATGGTTGTGATATTAGAAGCGTTCAAGAATTACTTGGTCATAAGTCCTTGTCTACGACAGGTATTTACACCCATGTTACTAATGAAGTTGTAAGAACAGAGTATTTAAAAGCGTTTAAACGCTGAGGCTTATAAAATATAATGAAAAATAAGATAAAAGTAATTAAAAAAATAAGCATATAAAAAATGACAAAAAAATTAGTAGTAAATTAAGTTAAAAAATGCTATATTTAATTAGAATAGAAGGAGAGTAAGAAATGAAAAAATTTGTGTACGATTTTAGCGAAGGCACAAAAGATATGAAGGAATTACTTGGGGGTAAGGGTTCCAACTTAGCTAGTATGAAAAATTTAGGAATGCCAGTTCCTGATGGTTTTATTGTAACGACCGAGGCTTGCAATAAATATTATTTGGAGGGTGAGAAGATTTCTACTGATATTGAAGAAGAAATTTATCAACATTTAGCTGATTTAGAGAAAAGAACCGGCAAAATTTTAGGAGATGTTAATAACCCCTTACTAGTTTCAGTTAGAAGTGGAGCTAGAAGCAGTATGCCGGGAATGATGGATACAATCCTAAATTTAGGACTTAATGATGATATCGCCTTATCATTTACGGAAATTACAAACAATAAGCGTTTCGTTTATGATTCTTATCGTCGTTTGATTATGATGTTTGCTGATGTCGTTATGGGTAAAGATAAAAGTCTTTTTGAAAAGTATTTAACTAATTATAAAAAAGAACATGGTTATATAAATGATACCGATTTAACAGGTGATGATTGGTATAATGTTAGCGAAAAATATAAAGAAATGTATCAAGAATTAACAAATGAAGCATTCCCTCAAGATGCTAATCGTCAATTAATTATGGCTATTGGAGCCGTATTTAGATCATGGAATAATAAGCGAGCTATATATTATCGAAAGATAAATAATATTCCTGATGACTGGGGGACAGCTGTTAATATTCAAACAATGGTTTATGGTAATAAGAATAATAATTCTGGAACTGGTGTTGCCTTTAGTAGAAGTCCAGTAAATGGTGAATCTAAATTATTTGGAGAATATTTAATAAATGCCCAAGGAGAAGATGTCGTTGCCGGAGTTAGAACTCCCCAAAGCATTGAAACTTTAAAAGATATTATGCCAGATGTTTATAATGAATTTGTAAGTATTGCTAAAAAGTTAGAAGATTATTATAAAGATATGCAAGATATGGAATTTACAATTGAAGATGGTAAACTTTATATGTTGCAGACGAGAAATGGTAAAAGAACTGGTCTAGCTTCTGTAAATATTGCTACTTCGTTAGTGCGAGAAGGTAAAATTAGCATGGAAGAGGCTGTTAGAAGAGTAAGTACTGATGATATAACCCAAGCCTTGCATCCAATTTTTAAAGAGGATAGCTTAAAGAAGGCTAAATTAATTGGTCAAGGCCTCGCAGCAAGCCCAGGGGCTGCCATTGGTGAAATTGTTTTTGAAGCCAGTGTTGCGATAAAAAAAGCTAAAGATGGAGTTAAAACTATTTTAGTTCGTCATGAGACAAGTCCAGAAGATATTGAAGGTATGCATTATGCCGAAGGGGTATTAACCATTCGGGGAGGAATGACCTCTCATGCCGCTGTAGTTGCTCGTGGTATGGGTATATGCTGTGTTAGTGGTTGTAGTAATATGGATATTGCAAGCGATGCTTTAATAACTAGTGATGGTAAAACTCTACATGCGGGGGATATTATTTCTATTGATGGTTCGACCGGAAATGTTTATGAAGGCAGTTTAGAATTAGAAAGTATTAGTAATAATACTGCTATTAATGAACTTTTAACAATGTGCGACGCTATTAAGAATTTAGGCGTCAGAGCTAATGCTGATACCAAAAAAGATATGGAGATTGCTAAAAATTTTGGCGCTGAAGGAATTGGACTTGTTAGAACCGAACATATGTTCTTTGAAAAGATAAGAATATTCAAATTCCGCCAGATGATTTTGGCTGATGATAAGAAAACGCGTTTACAAGCTTTAGTTTCCTTACTACCTTATCAAGAAAAAGATTTTGAAGAATTATATCGTCTAAATTCCGGTTTGCCAGTTGTTATTCGTTATTTAGATCCACCTTTACATGAATTCTTACCTAAAGAAGAGAAAGAAATTGACGAACTTGCTGCTGCTTTAAATACCACCGTGGCAGCATTAAAATTAAAAATCGAATCTTTAAAAGAGTTTAATCCGATGATGGGACATCGTGGTTCCCGCCTTGATATTACTTATCCAGAAATTGCTGTTATGCAAACTAATGCCGTAATATCCGCTGCTTGTAATGTTAAAAAAGAAGGAATTGAACCAGTAGTAGAAATTATGTTACCACTTATCATGGATAAAAAAGAATTTATTTATATTAAAGATATTGTAGAAAAAGAAATTAAACGCGTGTTAAAAAAGAAAAACATGCAGATAAATTATCAGATTGGGGCGATGATTGAAGTACCAAGAGCCGCTATATTAACTGATGAATTAGCTAGTGTTTGTGATTTCTTCTCTTATGGTACTAATGATTTAACCCAGTTAACTTTTGGCTTTTCAAGAGATGATGCAGCTAAATTTTTAAAAGATTATTATGCTAAAGATATTTTAAGTCATGATCCTTTTATGAGTTTAGATACTAATGGTGTTGGAACTTTAGTGAAAATTTCAGCACAAATGGCAAGAAAGGTTAAGAATAATATATCTTTAGGTGTATGCGGTGAACACGCTGCTGATGAGGCTTCAATTAATTTCTTTGATAAAATTGGTTTATCTTATATTTCAGCCTCAGCATACCGCATACCTGTTGCTAAGTTAGCAGCAGCAAAAGCAGCTTTAATAAATAAAAAAGAATTAGACTAGTTTAAATTATTTTAAGTATGTTAAAAATCCTAATAATATTAAGTAATAATAAATTTTTAGAAAAAAGTATCATGGGTAAAAATAAAATGCACTGGTACTTTTTTTCTAATTAAAAATATAGTATAATTTCTAGTATAGAGATTAGTAAGGTGGAGAAAATATGATTAAGACTTTGTCATTAGGTCAAGCAAATTATGATATATATGTAAATGTTTCTGAGTATCCTAAAGAAGGAACTAAGGATAGATTTATTAATAAGATAGGTTGTGGGGGCGGAACGGCTTGCAATGTTTCTTATATGTTAGCAAAGTGGGGTGTTTCATCAACTTTTGCTGGCGTTGTTGGTAATGATGTTTATGGAACCAGAGTTCGTAAAGAATTAGAAACCGCGGGTGTTGATACAAGATATATTGAGACTTCCTATGAAAAAGATACGGTATTATCATTTGTATTAGTAGATAGTAAAAACAAGATACCAACTTCTTTTGATGTTGCTGATGAGTTTGTGAAGCTAAAAAAATTCGATTTTGATTTTCAACCAGATTTAATTATTTTAGATGGTAATGATACTTATGCTTCTAAATCAACGGTAGAAAGATTTCCTAAAGCTGTTACCATTCTTCGAGCAACGCGCTTTAACCAAGATATCGCTAATTTGGCTTTAAAAGTAAATTACTTAGTTTGTTCCATGGATTTTGTCAGTGGACACTTAAAAATGCCAATTGATAGTGCTAATGTTCAAAGTTTAGTTAATGCTTATACGGAACTTAGAGACCGCTATGAACATCAAAATATTATTATTACACTAGGAAATAATGGCGCTATGTATATGGTGGATAATCAAATAAAAATTTCACCTGCTTTAAAGATTGATGTTGTTGATACATCGGGTTGCGGGGACATATTTACAGGTGCATTTAGTTACGGAATTGCCAGTAGTTTTGCTTTAGAAAAAGCTATAAAGTACGGCAATATTGCAGCGGGTCTTGCCACAAGAACTATTGGTGGTAGATTATCTATTCCTAAACTTGATGAGGTAAACAAAATTT
>CAKOMH010000054.1:0-10061 GCA_934096595.1 uncultured Bacilli bacterium
AGATAATTATGATAGTATAAATATATAGATAGATGGTGTAAAAAATGATGATGGTTATATTGGAAATATTGCTGCTGGTGGTATTTCTTCAACTTCCATAAATCGTTGATTTTCACCACATTTTACTATATAATGATAAAAAGAGGTGCAAATATGTTAAAAACTAATGATATTATTAAAAATGAATTAAGTAATTATTCTAATAAAGATACTAAATTAACAAGAGAAGTTAATAAAGGAAATTTAATTAAAATAGTAAATGGGCTTTATGAAACTGATCCTAATACTCCGGCTTATTTACTTGCTAGCAGTATTTATGGACCATCTTATATTTCTTTTGAATATGCCTTATCTTATTATGGCTTAATCCCAGAAAGAGTAAATGTAGTTACTTGTGCTACTTTAAATAAAAAGAAGAAAAAGAAATATAATACTTATTTTGGTACTTTTACTTATCGAGATATACCATCTCTTGCTTATCCTGAACAAGTGATTTTAATGAATGAAGGTCATTATTCTTATCAAATAGCTACTAAAGAAAAGGCTTTATGTGATAAATTATATACCTTAAAACCCTTAAAAAATTATACTAACCTAGAAAATATGCTGTTTAATGATTTAAGAATAGATAAAGAAGAATTTTCTAAACTTAATGCCGAGGCAATTGAAAATTTAAGCAAGTTATATCATGCAACCAATGTAAGTTTATTAGCAAAATATATGAAAGGCGGTAAATATGAATAATATTATTGAGCAGATGCTTAGTAAATATGAAATAAAAAATCTTAATGATGAAATAAATGCTTTAAAGGAAATAATCCAAGAAATAGTTTTAGCGGGCTTATCCCGAGGAGGATTTTTTAATGAAGCTGCCTTTTATGGTGGGACAGCCTTACGCATTTTTTATAAATTAGATAGATTCTCCGAAGATTTAGATTTTTCTCTTTTAAAACCTAATCTAGAGTTTACTTTAGAAAAATACTTTTCTTATATCGAAAATGAACTCCAAGCGTATGGTCTAAATTTAGAAGTAAGTTCTAAAACTAAAAATATTACTTCTAATATCACTTCCGCCTTTGTAAAAGGTGATACTTTAGAACATATTTTAAAATTTTTTCCTAATGATGGCTTAAACAAATATAGTCAAATTTTAAAAAGTATTAAAATAAAATTTGAAGTAGATATTAATCCTCCAAGTGATGCCTTATACGAAAATGTTTATAAATTATTACCAAGTCCGCATGAGATAAAATTATATACTAAAGAATCCTTATTTGCTGGTAAAATTCATGCCATTTTGTGCCGCAATTGGCAAACTAGAACCAAAGGTAGAGATTTATATGATTACATCTTCTTTCTTGCTAATAATATAAGTGTTAATATAGACTTAGTAAAAAATAAATTAATCGCATCTAATTATATTAATGCTGATACTGATTTTAATATAGATATTTTAAAAAAATTATTAATAAAAAAGTTTTCGGAAATTGATTATAGTGATGCTAAAGAAGATGTTTTACCCTTTATAAAAGATACTACTAGTCTTAATATTTGGAGTAAAGACTTCTTTATAAGTATTACTAGTAATTTAACTTAACTATTCAAGATAACTTGATAGTTTTTTTAAGTCTTTAAATATGGTATTATTTAATTAGAATAAATTGGAAGGATAAATACTATGAATGAATTATTTAATATAACTAATTGTTATCAAGATACTAATTATTATTACTTTTTTAGGGCTTTAAACAAAAGAGATATGGCCGGTATTAGAGATAAATCTACTTTAGATGAGGCTGGTCATATCAGTAAAATAGTTACTGACAGTACTTTTTATAATCATAAAGATAGATATAATGAAACCTCTAGTCTAACTTTAGAAGAAATGGTTAATCATGTTAAAACTCATTATGATAAAGATACTAATTGTATCTCTTTAAGTAGTGATGCTAATGTGTGTTTAACTTATGGCCGAAGTGATTATGAGGATAAGTATGTTATTATTAAAGTTCCTAAATCTGAACTAGGATATACTACTTTTAATGCGGGTAAATATATTTATGAAGAGATATTAAAAAGAGTTAATACTTACATTGAAGAACATCAAAATACTTTAACAGATTTACAAAAGTATTATATTGAGTCTTTAAAAAATATTTCTACTAAGGAACAATTAGATAATTTAAAGAAAACTTTACCGGAAGAATATATTGATAAAACTAATGAGGAGTTTCAAAACGGGTTAGAATTTATTAAAAGTAAGCCTTATGAAGGTTATAGTGATACCGAGAATTTAGCTAAAGATAAATTAGTTATGCTTTTAGATGTCCTAGACTTTGAGGTTGTCAAGGGTAAAACTAATCGTTTTGTGATTCAAACAATGGGTTCGGCTTTTTCTTCTCGTGAACTTGAGTATTATAAAGAAGTACCCCAAGAAAAAATAGTTGAAACGCCAACTTCCTTAATTGAGATAATGGCTCTTATCCAACAAGTACCAGAAACAGAAGAAATTAAAGAAATAAAGGATTATTTACTAAATCATTTAGAAGAAGTAAGACAAAGTACAAAAGAAGTAGATTATAGTCATTTTAATCCTGAAAATTTGGATTTAAGTTTAGATAACTTATATAATTTAACTGAAGGTAAAATCTCTTATAAAGAGGCTAAAGAATTATATTTAAATTCCATGTATTTAGTAAAAGCAAAGTTAAGAAGTTTTTACTCTGTTAATTTATTAAATCAAATACTTGGTAATAATCCTAAATACAACGCAACTTTACAAAATCTTTTAGATAATTCTTTAGGTATTGAACCCACTATCATGGCTAGAAGTGGTAATCATGCCCTAAAAGTAAGTGATACCGTGGCTTTATATTTACCTAAAAATTATCAAAATCTTTACGATTATGTTAATAATTTGCAAATCCAAGATATGTATAATTTATTTACTAATCCGACAAATGCTTTTAATACTTTGTTTACTAAATATATAAGTGATAAAGAATTAAAGCCTCAAGATAAAGAAGAATGGTATGCCAACGGTTTAATTGATGCCATCGATTTAGAGTCTTTAAATCTTAAAACTAACTTTAATGAGGTGCAAAGAAGAAAGATTGTTAATGCCTTAGTAAGTCATAATTTTATGGATTATTATGAAAAAGTTAAAGCCCTGAGTGATGATGGTTCGATTGCTACCTCGATGTTTGCCTCCCTAATAGCCAATCGCAAAGAGTTTACGAATGATTCTGATATTATTTTAGACCAGTTAAAAGATTATATTGGTTATAATAATTTAAAAGAATATAATTTACCGTTAAGAAAACTCCAAAGAACGGCTTACAAAAAAACGGAAGAAGTATTTGCTAAAAAGAATTTTGCTGCGGCAGTTATGCCTACTGGTTCCGGTAAAAGTTTTCTAGCCTTATCCGAAATGTTAGATCGTAAAGATGCTAAAACGCTTTATTTAGCACCTAATGATATTATTTTGCAGCAGATTCAAGATTATGTTTATGAATTCTTTGGTTACAAAGATTACCATACCTTATTTCCTAATTTAACCTTAGCTACATTTCAAGATTTAATTGATCCAAAGACCAATAAATTAAAAGAAAAGTATAGTGGTCAATACAGTTTTATTGTTATTGATGAATTACATCGAAGTGGCGCACCAGAATGGGAAAAAGCATTTAAGGAATTGATGGATAATCAAGATAAGGAAAAAGTAAAAGTCCTTGGATTAACTGCTACTCCTGAGCGTGATAGAGATGATAAAGATATGTCTGTTTATTGGGCTCGATACTTTGGATATACTGAAGAAGAAATTGCTTTAGATAAACATTTAGCTATAAATATGACTTTAGAGGATGCAATATTAGCAGGCCTTTTGCCAAATCCAATTATTACCAATAGCCTTTATGCTTATAAAAGCGATGGAACTTTAGATGAAAGTTACGAAGAAATAGCCATGATTGAAGATCCTGAGAAAAGAGCTAGAGCTTATGCTAAATATGAAGAATGCTGCAGGATGGTTGAGCAAAGTAAAGGCATTGAAAAAATTTTAGGGGACTTTTTAAAATCAAATGGCAAATATCCCGTTTTCTTACCCGTTAGTCGTAAAGGCGATGGAACTTTTGAAACCGAAGATGGCACGAAAATAAGTAGAGTTCAAGCTGTAAAAATCGTTGAAGAATATAGTATATTAATTAGACAATACTTGTATTCCAATAAATATATGCAAATTTATGGCGAAAAGCTATTAGCTATATACAATAAAATTATGGAAAAGCAAGAAATATCTAGTGAAGATAAAGTCTTCTTAGAAAGAGAAAAAGATAATATCATGCTTCTAGATATGATTAAAATCAAACATAAGCCAGCAGCTTTAAATACCTTTTACAGTGAAATGGTAAGCGTAATTGCTAGACATTTAGGTTGGGAAAAACTAAAAAGAAATGTCTTAAAAGAAAGAATAGAAGCTAAAACCAAAGACATGGTGGAAATTAACTCGCTTTTAAGTTACTATGGCAAGACTAAAAATAAAGAAGAATTAGATACTTTTAATAAGCCTACCATTGGGAAACCAAAGTTACTACTAGTTATAGATAAGTTAAATGAAGGAGCTCACTTAAAAGGGACAAAGGGAATTGTTTGGTTCCGACCTTTAGGAGTTAATTCAAAAATTCTTTTCTATCAACAAATTGGTAGAGGAATTCATTCTTACCCCGATGGTCATATATTCACCGAAGAGGACCGACCAAATATTTTAGATTTAGTAAATAATCGTAATAGAGTAAATCTAAGAAGAAATGAAACGCCTCAGAATGATTTAAAAAAATTAAAAACAATTATGGACTGGATAAATGATAATGGTGGTAAACTTCCCAATAAGAGTAGCAGTATTTTAGAAGAAAGAAATTACGCTTTAGGATTAAATACAATTCTTTATCGCTATATTAAATACTTTAATAATCCAGAAGAATTAAATAATATTAAATATAAAAGAATCATAGAGGAAATATTAAGATTAGGTTCTAGTATTGACTTATGGAATATTAAAATTAATGAGGTAACAAGGCAAAAAAGATTGGAAGAATCAGAAAATGAAGAAGAAAAATACTTACAAGGTTTTTTACAAGTAGAAAGCTTGGTCAGTGATTTTGTTGATTCCAAAGAAGAAATAGATGAGTTAGCATCTCCTGAGTCAACTTTTGATAAGATATTTAATTATTTAAGTATTTTAAGGAATCAAGGCATTGATATAAATAATATTAGTTATAATGATAAATTAAAGGCAGTTAAAAATGATGATAATTGTACTCTTCTGATAATAAAACCGAAAACAAAAGAAGAAAATGGTAAAACAGTTATTATAAATGAAAAAGAATATAAAGAGTCGGACTTA
This sequence comes from uncultured Bacilli bacterium, assembly GCA_934096595.1. Taxonomy (GTDB): domain Bacteria; phylum Bacillota_I; class Bacilli_A; order RF39; family UBA660; genus CAG-605. Next base: position 5,402 of record CAKOMH010000054.1, read on the forward strand.
ATTTGGATAGGAGGCTATGTCTATGCCTTTAGACACGGCAAAGCTAATCAGAATTCAAAAGGTCCAGACTTAGAGGTTGACCAAATTAGTAGATTAAAGACTTTGAATTTTATTTTTGATTGGGAAGTAGATCCTATATTGAATCCAAGAAGTTTTGAAGATTATGTTTTACTCTTAAAAGATATGCAAAAGGCTAAAGATAAGACAGGCCGTGATATAAATAGTATTAAATTTTCCGAAGTAGTGAGAATAACCAAAATAAATGATGAGTATGAATTTGAATATTTTGCTAATAGAGAAGAAGTAAGAAAAAAATATGGTGAAGATGTAGAAACAATTGGAATAGGCCTAATTATTTATTGGTTTAAAAGAGGAAAAAGCCGTAATGGTCATCAAGATTTAACAGTCGAACAGATAAAACAGTTAAAAGATATTGGTTTAATGGTTGCACTGGAAAATGAAAGAAATCCTATAATGATGCCCAAAAGTTTTGAAGATTATGTCTTGCTCTTAAAAGAAATGCAAAAGGCTAAAGATAAGACAGGTCGTGATATAAATAGCATTAAAGTAACAGAAGTAGTAAGAATAACAAAAATAAATGATGGGTATGAATTTGAATATTTTGCTAATAGAGAAGATGCAAAAAGTAAATATGGCAAAGATGTAGAAACAATTGGCATAGGCCGAATTACTAATCACTTTAAGAGAGGGAAAAGCAGTAGTGGAAAGGATTTAACTGTTGAGCAGATAAAACAGTTAAGAGATATTGGCTTAGGAGTTGTAGCCGAAAAAGAAAGAGACCCTATAATTAAACCCAAAAGTTTTGATGACTACCTCTTGCTTTTAAAAGAAATGCAAAAGTTTAAAGATAAGACCGGTCGTGATATAAATGATTTTAAACAAAAAGAAGTAGTGAAAATAACAAAAATAAATGATGGGTATGAATTTGAATATTTTGCTAATAGAGAAGAGGCCGAAAAAAAATATGACGAAGATGTAGAAACAATTGGAGTAGGCCTAATTATTTATTGGTTTAAAAGAGGAAAAAATATTATTAGAAAAGATTTAACTGTCGAACAAATAAAGGGATTAAGAGATATTAGCTTAATGGTTGTACTTGAAAACGAAAGAGACCCTATAATGGAGCCTAAAAGTTTTGATGACTACCTCTTGCTTTTAAAAGAAATGCAAAACGCCAAAGATAAGACCGGTCGTGATATAAATGATTTTAAAAAAAATGAAGTAGTGAAAATAACAAAAATAAATGATGGGTATGAATTTGAATATTTTGCTAATAGAGAAGACGCAAAAAGTAAATATGGCGAAGATGTAGAAATAATTGGCATAGGACACGTTATTAATCACTTTAAGAGAGGGAAAAGCAGTAGTGGTTTTAAGGATTTAACTGTTGAACAGATAAAACAGTTAAGAGATATTGGCTTGATGGTTGTACTAGAAAACGAAAGAGACCCTATAATGATGCCCAAAAATTTTGAAGATTATGTTGAACTTTTGAAAAAATTACAAGAAAATAAAATCGATATCAACACAATTAAATCCGCAGATAAAATAAGAATTAAAAAAAATGATATCGGTTATGATTTTCAAATTGTTCATAAAAGCGAAATAATGTTAAATGGTAAACAGACAATTGCTAACGCTTTAGAATATAATCAGGATGATTTAATGGCGATAGGGACTAAAATTTATTACTTAAGAAAGGGCAAATATTCAGCTAGTACATACTTAACCATAGACCAAATGCAAATCTTATTAAATATGGGCTTCAAATTTAATAAAGGAATAGAAGATAAAATATATAAACAAGAAATATGCAAGAATCATAATATCGATTTAAAAATCAATGATAAAATAATTGAAAGAATATCAAAGATAGAATTAATAAGTAAGATTAACTATTTAGAAGCAAGTAGCTTAGAACTAGTGGATAATACTGGTAAACTAATAGAAATATTTAGTATGTCAAACCAAGATATCCAAGATAACTATGGTATATCTTTAGAAACAATAATAGATACTTATGGTAAAGGAGAAACGAGAAAATGATATTTGATAAATACTTAAATGATACTTATTTAGATATCTTATATAGTAATTATAATTTAGATTATTTAAAATCAATAGATTCTAATAACTTTATTGAAATATATAACTTACTTAAAAATAAAGGCTTCTACTTTATAGAGGACATTATAATTAATTATATGGATATATTTGAACTAGATAGTTATTACTTAAATAAAGTTTTAACTTATTTAGAAAGTAAAATGGGTAAAGATTATATTAAAAGAATTGGTCTTAATATGACCATTTTAGATAAAATAATAGATACTACAATAAATCTTGAATTAAAAGAAGAAAATTACTAAAAAATTTTAAGAAAGTCTAGAAATTTAGGCTTTTTTCTTTGACCTTCTAAGTTATCTGTGGTATAAAGAAAAAGGTGACTAAAAAAGATGAATGATTTTACATATATAGATAAAAATATTATAAATAAAGAAAGGTTTTTAAGCGGTGTTAAAAATAAAGAAATTAATCTTTATAGTGATGAGTTATTAACGAAAATGAGTGCTTTTGATTATTCGTTTGTACCCTTTGTAACCTTTGCCACAACCCTATTTTTTAAAAGTAAGCGTCATAACGAAATTGTTATGGCGTTATCTTACCTCTTAACTTTTGATGGTAAGGTTACAGTAGTTAAAAATAACCTAGGACTTACTTTAATTTTATTAGAAAAAGATAATGGGGAAAAACAAATTTATGATATTGATAAGGGCTTAGTATTTGCTTATAATACTTATCTTGACCTTTTTAATACTACTTTAATAGAAGTAATAGATAGTAGCGAGATTAAGACTTACTTTACTAGTAATCCTTGTATTAGTTATGAATTACCTACTTGTAATAGTAAAAGAATAGTTTTAACTGATTTAAGTATTTCTAATTATAAATTAGGACAAAATGACACAGATGCTAGACTTAGTGCCGCTATTAACGATTATTTAAAAGTAGTTGTTGAAAGTAAGAAAGAAAAAGCTCTTAAAAGAAAACAAATATATAGATAAAAAGGATATGATACATAGTGATAGAAAAATTAAAAGAATTATATGAAGATATGCAAATTAATATTAAAATAAGACAAGGTTTAAATGAAGGCCAAATAAAAAAGTTTGATGATAATCTTTTATATGAGATGTCTTTTTATGACTTTTATGATTTACCCATGTTAGTTACTTTATTAAGAAGTAATATTAAATTTAGAAATTTAAAAGAAGTTTCCAAAGGACTTGTTTGCTTTCTAGAAAAAAGAGGTAAGATTAACTTACTTGAGTCGCGTAATCGAGATTATTATTTAATTGAGTTAAGTATAGATAATAAGAAATATATTTATGATGTTAGCACTAAACTAGTTTATGATAAAGATTATTATTATAAAATTAATAGTGATGTTTCTTATAATATTATCTCTTCTAAAGAAGAATTTAAAGATGATTTTCAAGATACCACTTCTTTTATAAAATTTGCCAAGATGAGTGAAATACGAACTAAGTTAGTTAGCCAACTAATAAGAGATTACAAAAGAGGTTACTCTGATACGGTGGCATCAGAAATTGCTTTAAATAATTATTATAAAAAAGAAATTGATTCTAAATATCTTAAATTGGTGAAAAATGAAGATTAATTTTAAAATATAGAAAAATAATTTTGATTTAATATTATACTTTTCTTTGATATAATTAATTTATATTAAATTAGTTAATATTGAAGATGAGGAAATGTTATGAAATATAATTATAAAGATTATGAAAATCCATTAAGTGAAGAAATGTATGATGTCGAACTTGCTTATAAGGCCTATAAAGCCAGTGCTAAAGATAGAGATTTATATGATAAATTAAAGGAAACTATTTATTCTTTATCCCTAACTTTAAAAATGGCGCGTTCCTGTGGATACTTATCACCAGTGGTAATAGATGAAATGAATGAATATTATTGGGGGCTTTTATTATGATAGACTTTACAAATTGCAAGGAGTTGTTGAGCACATACGGTGGCTCAGAAAAAAAGAAGAAAATATTATACAATAACAAAAATTATTTAGTTAAATTTCCAGATCCCGTTAGAGAGGGAGGAAATTCTTTATCATATATGAATAATCAGTATTCAGAATATATTGGTTGTCATATCTTAGAAAGCTTGGGAATAAAAACGCAAAATACTATTTTAGGAAAATATAACGATAATGGTAAACAAAAAATAGTTGTTGCTTGTGAAGATTTTACAAGTGCTTCTGATGAACTGATAGAGTTCTCAAAATTGGCCAATAGTGTTACGAAAATAGATAATAAATTTACTTGTCGGATTGAAGATGTTTATTCAGTTATTAATAATACTGATTTTATAAAAAATAAGACTGTTATTTTGGAAAAATTCTGGGATTTATTTGTTGCTGATGCTTTGATAGGTAATCCAGATCGCCATTTAGATAATTGGGGCTTACTTTACAATATAAAAAATGAAACATACTCATTTTCACCAGTTTATGATTGTGGGTCTTGTTTACATGCTTTAATATCAGAAGAAAAAAAGAATCAATTATTAAAAAATAAATCTGAAATGAAAAATGTTGCTTATAATA
>CAKOMH010000055.1:0-9629 GCA_934096595.1 uncultured Bacilli bacterium
ACTTCTACACTATAATTTTGCATATCTTTATTATCTAATAATTCTTTTATTTTCTTAAATTTATTTAAAGAATCTTTATACCAATCACTTAACATCTCTTTATAAGTTGTTATATCTCCAAATAACTCTATTCCTTTATTATAGTCAATTCCGTTATCTAGCAAATACTTTTCATCATAGGTTTTATTATCATTATTTTTATTGTTTTTCTTCGTATTTTTATCTAATTTTTTATTTACTTTTTTATCTTTAGAATTATCTTTTTTGGCATTATCTTTCTTATTATTTTCTAATTCTTCAAATACTTTATCTAATTTAAGTTTTATTTGATCTTTACTAAATGGCTTAGCTATATAACTAGTAAACCCTTCTTCTTTATATTTTTCTTCTGCTCCGGCAATGGCATCGGCCGTTAAGGCGATAACGGGAGTATTAAATCCCTCTATTTCTTTTAAATTTTTAAGAGCAGTCTCTCCACTCATAACCGGCATCATTATATCCATTAAAATAATATCATAAGTATTACCATCTTTAATTTTATTAACACATACCAATCCATTTTCAGCATCATCGATTTCTTTAAAATGTAAAGGTTCTAAGGCTCTTCTGGCTACTTTAATATTTAATTTATTATCATCAACTACTAAGATTTTCTTTTTACTATAATCAATATTATTTTTACTTAAATCTAATATCAACTCGGCTGTATTATTTAACTCCTCTTTAGTTAAAGGTTTACTCATCATCCCTATTCTTTGAGGAACATTTACCATAAACATCGAACCCTTGCCAAAAGTAGATTCTACATTAATTTTACCACCCATTAATTCGACTAATTTTTTCGTGATAGCAAGACCAAGTCCCGTGCCTTCAACTGTAGTATTTCTTTCAGCATCTAATCTATCAAACTTATTAAATAATCGACTAATATTCTCAGCTTTTATACCTTTTCCGGTATCTTTACAAGTAATATATAAATTACAAATATCATCTTTATTTATACATTTTACACTTAGTTCAATCTTACCTTTATCAGTATATTTGATCGCATTCGATAATAAATTATTAACTATTTCTTTAATATGACCTTTATCACCAATTAATTCATAAGGAATATCTTTTGCGATATCAACTGTTAATTCGATTGGTTTTTCCCCTATTCTCACTGAGTCTATTCTTGCTAAGGTTTCTATCTCTTCTTTAAAGTTATAAGGTACTTCAATAATTTCCATCTTATCAGATTCTATCTTATTAATATCCATGATATTGCCAACTATTTCAAGCAAGGTATTGGAAGCATTAACGATATCTCCTAAATCTTCTTGCATATCTTTTGGGCAATTACCACGCTCTTTAATATCATTAGAAAGACCTACTATCGCATTTAAAGGTGTTCTAATCTCATGAGACATACTAGATAGAAAATCTGACTTAGCCCTGTTTGCTTTCTCGGCTTCATTTTTAGCCAGTTCTAACTGATTAACCATTTTTAAATCAGGATTTTCAATAGTATGATACATTAATACGGTTATAAAGGTTTCCATATATGTTACTAAAAGAATATTAGGATTAAACATCTGAAAAATCATCGAACCACTGCCTAGAGTTAAAAAGGCTAGCAAAGGAATATATTTTTTGGTTGCTAATTTTTTTATATTCCTAAGTAAACAATATAACATAATACCTACTAAAATCAAAGAAACAGCATATGTAAAATTAACGCTAGCGCCAGTTGTATATCTAACCGAAAAGTCATTTTCTACAATTAAATTTATTGGTAAAGCATAAATAAAGAACACACATATAAAATAAAATATTGCTACTAATTTTAAGGCTTTATCTTTTATCTTTAAATTGGTATTTTTATCATGCGAAATATAAAACACATACACAGTAAATAAAAGTGCCCATGCCACTAAATACAATAAATATGATTTTAACAAGAAGTCGGCTAAAATTCTATTACTATCATATATTAATGCCCCAACTGTACATAATAATTCTAAAATAAGACCAACAAAATTCGTTATTATTAAAACCCCATATAATTTAGTTTCAAAGGTATTAATATGTCCCTTAACAAAAAACATCAACATTATTAAGACACTAAATAATAACGCACTTAATGGTAAATAAATACCTGTTCCCATTCTTATCACCTACTATTTTATAACCTAATTTTATCATAAAAAATAGATAAGTTTAAAAAAATTACCAATAAACTTGATAATTTATTTTTTTGATTTTATTAATTTTCGATAATTAACTTGCCCATCTTCCATATTTAACTCAATATCGGCATTTAATATTTCATTGTATTTTCTATTATGTGATATGCTAATTATAGTGCCGGAATAAGACGATATCAATTCATATATAATATCTAAACCATCTTTATCTAAATGATTTGTTACTTCATCTAAGACCAAAACATTAATATTATTTAAGATTAACTTGATAATATTAATTCTTGTCCTTTCCCCAGGGGATAAAATATTATATGGTTTATTTCTATCATCATAATCAAAATTAAGTTTAGCAAATAAGGTAAAAATCTGTGTACTATCTTTTTCTACAATATCACTAGTTATGTATGTGTATATAGATTCATCAGTATTAGCCTCCAGAGTATTTTGGGATATATACCCAATTCTTACACCATTACCAATATTAACTTTTCCACTAACTGCTGATAACTTTCCTAAAATCGTTTTAATAAGAGTCGTTTTCCCACTCCCATTGCCACCAGATATCATTATTTTAGCGCCAAATGGTATTACTAAATTTATTTTTGGTGTCTGAAAAGTATTATAACCGCACACTAAATTTTCCAATCCAATATCTTTATTACCAGAAACATCACTAAAGTTAAATATTAAATTAATAGGTTTATGTTCTTCAAAATATAGAACATCGACTTTTTCTAATTCTTTAGTTAGTCTAGCAACATTGCCAGTATTAGTCTTTTCTTTGGCAAAATTATTAGCAATTTTATCGTTGTCATTATGAGCTTTTGAGCCCAAGCCCTTGCTACTCCAAATTCTCGCTTGTTCTAATTTTGCTTTTAACTTATCTCTTTGGTCTTTAGCTTGTTCATATTCTAATTTTCTTTTCTCATATTCTTGTTTCTTCGTTACCAAGTAATCTTTATAACCCGTATTATATTGTCTTAACTCGCCATTATCTAATTCAAAAATTTTATTAACAATATTATTTAGAAACATTTCATCGTGAGATACTATTATCATTTTCTTTGAAGATGTTTCCAAATATTTTTCTAACCATTCTATAGCCGTAATATCTAAATTATTTGTTGGTTCATCAAGTAAAAGAATATCCCTATTCATCATTAACAAAGTAGCTAGCAAAACTTTTATTCTTTCCCCACCAGACAGATGACCTATCTGAGAATTCAAATCTTTATTTAGCGATAGTCCACTCATTATTTTGTACAATTCTTCATCAAAAGAATATCCATTTATATTTAAAAAAGCATTAAGAATATCACCATATTCTTCCATGTTATCTTCACTAAGATTATTTTCTAGAAAATGCAATCTTTTTTCTAATTCAGTAAAGCCTACTATTTCTTTTATGTATTTTTCAATCGTGTAATCGTTATACTTTATTGGTATCTCTTGATACAAATAACCAATACTATCACCATCTAAATTGATTACACCATTATCAGTAGTAATAATACCACCAAGAACTTTTAATAAAGTTGATTTACCAGAACCATTAACGCCAACTAAGCCAACTTTATCTTGAGTATTTAAACTAAAAGAAATATTATCAAATATAGTATTGCCATCAATTTGCTTTCGAACATTTTTTACTATCATCAAAATTTAACCCCATATAATTTTTAAAATTTATTAATAAGTTTCTAATCTAATTTCAAAGCTAGTCTTTTCTGTTGACTAACTGCTTCTTGCCAAGCAAACTCTTCTAAAGTAGTATAATCCACTTTATCAGCCTTTGTCTTCGGAATAAATGGCACAAAGTCTATACTTTCCGGAATCTCATAATCATTTAATTGCGATACTTCATCAGTACCATAAATAGTTAATGGCTTTTTACATTCCTCTAAAATATGTTTTTTAACTTCTTCACTAGGTTGAACTCCATTTTTTAGCACCACATAAGCCTTAGCAGTATATAATTTATCATTATCTTTCTTTTTAACAACTGCAACTGAATCAATAACATCTATAGATGACATTAATAACTGAATTCTATCACAATAAACCTTATTTAAAGTTGAAATAATATAATATCTAGAATCTCTACCTTTTAAATGATAATATCCCTCATTGTCAATAAAACCAGTACTACCAACACGAACATACTCTTTTCCTTTATACATAACCTTAGCATCTAAAGTTTTTTCCGGCATTTTATAGTATTCTTTAAATACATGTTCGCCACCAATGCATAATAAACCTTCTTCACCTATTTTTTTCTCTTCAATAATACCCTCATTATTAAATTTATCGGCATCAATTATTATACAGTCGCTTCCTGTTAAAATTCTTCCCACCGTATCTAATTTTATTGGCTGACCAATAGCATTTGTATTCGCTCCAACTGTTTCTGCAGAACCAGAACCATTATAAATCTTGGCATTACTATTATGTTCTTGAAAAAACTTTACTCCTTCTTCATTTTTAGCAGGGCTTAAAGTATCGCCACCAGAAATAAATGTTGTAAGACTCGATAAGTCGGCATTAGGAGTGATATTTTTTTTAATAAGTTCTAAAAGTGCTGGACTTCCGAAAATAATATTTGGCTTTTTGCTCAAATAGTAATTAATATTATCTTTGGATAAATCAGGTGCTAACACTGCTGTTCTTCCACACATTAACGACATAAGGGTTGAAGTAGCAAAACCATAAGGATAAGTAAATGGAACACAAACCAAACTTTTCTCGCCTTTGGTATTTTCTAAATTAGTTGAATTCTTCATATAAATACCAGAAGCTAAAATATTTTTATTTGTCAAAACTACCGCTTTAGGCTTTCCAGTTGTCCCACTAGTATAAAGAATTAATGCATCATCTAAAGCATTAAAAGGATTTTCTAAAGTCTTTTTTTGAAACTTAGCCAAACATCCTAAAGTATTAAAATCAATCGTATTACTCTTAGTTAAATGATAATTACCATCAAGTCTTAAAGAATTAACTTTGCTTTTATCTAAAGTAATAACATATCTAACATGAGTCTTATCGACAATCTTCTGATTTTCTTCATCACTACGATTAAAATTTATGTAAACGGGACTTTCAAACAAATTCAAATATGATACAATTTCTTCATCTGGTGCAAAAGAATTTAAAAATGTCGTTGTCGCCCCAATTCTATTAGCGGCCATAAAAACTGCTACAGCCTGATAAAAGTTAGGCATCGATACGGTAATAATATCACCTTTTTTAACCCCTAGTTCTTTTAAAGCCATAGATACGGTAACGGCATCATCTAATAACTGTTGATAAGTTGCTGATAATTTTAAACAATCAACTGCCTTTTCATCACGATAAAAACTACTAATAACCTTAATGGCTGTATATATATTAATATCCGGTATTATAGGATGAGCCTCCCAAAATTTTGCTCCTTTATTTTGTGGTTTGTCGTTGCTTGCATAACCTGTTAATTTCTTTTCAAACATAATACTTCTCCTATTTCTAATTTTATTTTACCTTATTTTTCGCCAATTACAAGAAATTATTTAAAATATTTCCTAATAAAAACAAATAACGCTTACTATTTTAACTATATTTTTCCCAAATACAAGTACTTAACCTAAACTTAATAAACTGCATATTAATTATGACAAAACATCAAGTTTAGCTTAACCAAACTTGATGTTTTGTAAATCATATTTATCTAAAATTAAACCACACACTAAAAAAAACAGATAAAATTAATCAACAATGTACTTCATAATACCTTCTTCATATCCTAAATTTTTAATATAATCTAAGCATTCAGATGAAACAATAAAATTTATAACGCTAACTTTTAAAGAAGTAAAATATTTATCTAAATAATTAATAACTTCTTCATTTTCCATATTTTGTTCTTTTAAATTGCAAGATATATTATTATCGATATCAAAATACTTGATTTTTAAATCTTTAAAAACAACACCCTTTTCCTTCATAACAAAATCACCATGAATATTGTTAATCCTTTTACTTACTGTCGCTTCTTTAGTTTCATATAATTTATTCATTATATTAATAACTCTAGTCTTAACAACTTCAACAACTAAAGACTTATCTGGCGATATTTCATTTTTTAAAAAATTTAATGTTTCCTTAACTGTATCCTGATCAACATCCTTTTTAAAAGAAACATCAATCCAATCAGTTGAAAAATCATAACCGCATATAAATTTATCATCTTTCTTAATCCCAAAATATCCACTACTGATATTCAATTTATAATCAAGTTCCATATCGTTTATATATTTTTTTAAACTATTTTCATTTAATTTCTCAATTTTCATAATTCATCTTCGTTCAAATCGTTTATTGACATCTATTGTCTTTTTTAGCAATTTCTCTACTATAAATCATTTCTTGAGATATTCTTTCTAAATAAGATTTATTAGAGTCCGTCATTGCTTCCCAATCTTCTGCTACTAACATTTTTCTAAAAGGCCCCATTGTAAGTTCATAAAAAACATAATATTCACTCTTAGTTAGTTTATCAAATCTTGCTTCCATTTTGACCATTTCCATTTCAATTTCTGCTCTTGATAAGCCTTGATATTTTTTTAAGGCCTCTTGGGCTGCTAACAATTCATCATCCGTTATATCCATATAATTTCTTATATTTTCCTTAGCAATAAATGCATAAATACTTGATACTTCAGAATAATTAATATTACCATTTAAGTAATTTGTAAGAAAGCATTCTATTTTAATAATATTTTGTAACTTTTTTAAAGAATCTAAATCACTAGTCATTAAATCTTTTTGACTACTAATTAAGTCCTCAATTCTACTAGCATTCTTTTCTAAATAATACTCCAACCATTTTTGCCAAAGTTTAAAAACTCTTTCCCCTCTTTTATCTGGTATGCTATTTATCTCTGGATGTTTTCTACTGCCTGATAAAGTCCTATATCCCATATTTTTCTCCTCATATTTTTTAATTTTTCACATTATTCACAGCATTTACTACAATAGCTATCTAGTTATTTGATATTAACTTATATAATTTTTCAAAATCATTATATAAGCACTCGAAGTCGCTATCAACAACATCATTTTTCCACTCTTCTGATAGAATTTCTATATCATACTTAACTTCTTCTAATAGTTTCTTACTGTTATCACCATCAAAAGTCATTTTTTCTATATTCTTCTTAATACTTTTTAAGCTATCACTATAATTCTTATAAACATCATTCTTAAAAAGTATTTCAATATCTACTAAAACAACTAACAATAATTTCTTTACTTCATTATTATCATTCATAAATCTTATTCCCAAGTACCTTTACTATCTTCGTAGCCGTCTAAGAAACTTTTATACTCCCCATTCTTCTTGGTTCCTAAAACACAATCCAAATTAATATTATTCATACTTCTAAAGATACTATTATCAATATCACTATTTACTTTTCTTAAATTCTTTATTAACTCTTTAATCTCTTTTCGTTTACTGATCCCATCATTTATTAACGAACAGCCTTCGGTAAAACGACAAGCACAATTTATAAATACTAAATCATTACTATTGCGCCATGAAATAATATCAGCCTCTTTAACCATATATAAAGGTCTAATTAACTCCAAGCCTTCAAAGTTAGTACTATGCAATTTAGGTAACATAGTCTTAATCTCGGAACCATAAAACATTGAAAGTAAAGTAGTTTCAATAACATCATCAAAATGATGACCTAGGGCAATTTTATTACAACCTAATTCTTTCGCCTTATTATATAGGTGTCCTCTTCTCATCTTCGCACATAAATAACATGGACTCTTACTATCAACTGTACTTACGACATCAAAAATATCCGTATTAAATATTTCAATAGGAATATTAAGTAACTTAGCATTATCAATTATATATTGTCTATTATAATCATTATATCCAGGATCCATTACGACATAGTGCGCTTCGAACTTAACCTTACCATGTCTTTCTAATTCTTGAATACACTTAGCCAGTAAAAATGAATCCTTACCGCCACTAATACAAACCATAATCTTATCATTTTCATTTATTAGTTCATAATCTTTAACAGCCTTTGTAAATCTACTCCATATTTCTTTACGATATTTCTTAATAATACTACGCTCTATCTCTTGATACTTCTCCATATCTTTTAATATTCCCTTCTAATATTTTATACTTCTATCATTAATCTTTATAATAACTCTTAATCTTTATAATAACTTTTATATATACTATCGAATTCTTGTAAAAATACCTCTACTTCTTCTATTTTTGTTAAATGCGACAAACTAACTCTGATAGCCGTACTAGCAATTTGCTTATCTTTAGTTAGAGCATATACTAACTTCGACGGACTTTCAATTGGACAACAACTAGTCTTAGCCGATACATATATCTCTTTATCTTCTAAACTTTCTACTACTTTTAAAGACTTAACATTTTTAATACTAAAATTAATTGTAAATGGTAAACTATTATCCCTGTTATTAATAATTACATTCTTATATTGCCTCAACTTATCTTTAATTATTACATTTAATTTTTCTACATAATTATAATTACTATCTATATTTCTTAAGGCTATTTCTATTGCTTTATCTAAAGCCCCGATACTAGGTAATTCTGGCGTTCCAGCACGATAAATAGTCGTTGATTTTCCCCCATCTATTTGGGGTACTAAACCTATTTCTTTTCTCTTAATAAGTAAACCCATTCCCGTTAGGCCATAAAACTTATGAGGTGCTAAAGTAACTAAATCTGGAATAGTTAAATCTAAGTTAATTTTGCCAAAACCTTGGGTGGCATCAGTATGTAATAAACAATGAGGATAATCTTTTAAAACTTCTTTTATCTTACTTATAGGTTGCACCAATCCAATCTCACTATCGACACTACAAACACTTACTAAAATAGTATCTTTTCTTATCATCTTTTTTAAAGATTCAATATCTATTAAACCATCATTTCGAACCGGAATAACTTCTACTTCAAAGCCCAGACTCTGCATTTTAACCGCACTGGCTACAATCGAATTATGTTCTAAAGCACTAATTAATATGTGTTTACCAAAACTTTTATATCTTTCGCATACTCCTTTAATAGCCAAATTATTAGATTCAGTCGCCCCGCTGGTATAAATTAATTCTTCGGGTAAAACTCCTAACTTTAAAGCAATATCTTCGGTATATTTATCTATTAACTCTTTAGATTTTTTTCCTAACTTGTGATTACTATTAGGATTAGCATAATATTCTTTTGTTAACTTATTATAGGTATTTAATACTTCTTCATTTACTGGTGTTGAAGCCGCATAATCAAGATAAATCATTTAATCATCCCCTTAAAATTTAATAAAACTATTTTATCATAATTATTCTTAAATAAATATTATTTTTATTAATATTAGTATAGAATTAGTATTACTTCCCACC
>CAKOMH010000056.1:0-9525 GCA_934096595.1 uncultured Bacilli bacterium
GGTTGAATAAAACTACACCACCAGAATAATCTACACCAAATAAGGTTGAATTTCCTACATCTTTAACGCTATCAAAAATAAATGGATACATGGCAGCAATAGTTGGGCTTGGAATTGGGGTACCAATTCTTTCTTCAATATCTTGTTTTGGAAATATTGGTAAAATTGATTTAAGAACTTTCTCTTGTTCAAACATAAGAGGTATTCCTTGCATACCCATAGCATCAAGGAAACTTCTTACATTCATTTTTTTATTTTCTAAATCTTCTTTAGAATCGCCCATTACCATTAAATGTAATTGAAAGTCAAATACTCTTGACTGAGTTGCTGCAAGCATTTGAACAAATTGTTCTAATGATTCATAATCTTGTCTAATTCTTTCTTGAATAGTTCTATCTTTTTCATTTTGATATCTTTGTTTTAAATCCGCAATTTCTTTATTAATCATTTTTTGCATAGTAGAAAACTCAAGAGGTATATGTTTAGCAACTACTTTAACACCAGCAATATTAGAAAGATCTGAAAGATAACCTGGTGCGATATATTTTGGAAAACTTACTATGGTAAATATTGTACAATATTTACCACTTATCATGAAATCGGTTACATCAAATTTCATTCCTTTTGGTGCTAATTCACTTTTAATATTTATCATTAAAACATCACCGTCCCAAAATTAGTTTGTTTTCCCCCATTTAAAAAATTATCTAAAATCATTCTTAAATCATTATTTGATACTTGCATAGAATTTAATCCACAGTTAGCAAGTCCACTCATTAGTGTTCTTAATTTCTTCTGAATTAAATCCATTCTCTTTTCTTTAAATAGAAAATAATATTCAGTATCAACAACATTATACTCTGCTCCCATAAAGGCATTAGCTTTATTAATATCTTGCATAATAAGTTTTCTTGTAATGTTATTTGTAGTTTTATTATATAGTACTTGTAATTGAGCTAGGTATAAATTAATGTCTACTGGTCTATCAGCAATTATCATCCAGAATTCAAAATCGATTGTATTATAAAAGTTTCTTAACTGAACAATAACATTATTTCTAGCCCCTTCTTCTAGTATAAAGATGTTTTTAGGTTCTACTTTTATCCCACAAACGAAATAACCATTTTCTAATTGAATCATTCCATTTGTAATATTTTTTACTGGTAGCCAATCTTCACAATACTTATTGGTTCCATTTGTCTTCTCGACCATAGGCATCTTTAACACACCAACCTTTCCATTTATACATTCTTTGATTAAAGAAGAATGCAAATATATTGCCTAGAAATGTCATCATATTATGATAATGTATTACTGGCATAACCAAAAACCCAGAAATAAGTAAAGGAGTACATTCAAGCAATATTATATATAAATTATTTGTGTCAAATCCAAGCAACAATATCATTGTAAATAATGCTCCTATACCAAATACAATTAAATCTGTAACTGTAAAGAAATTAAATATTAACTGTGATTTCTTCGAGTTAGCTGGTATTAAATAATTATTCAATCTTATGTCCTCCTATTATTTCTTTTCCTGCTGCTTTTTTATTGCTTCACTTTCTTGATTCATTTTAGCAAGAGTTTCGGCATCTGCATGCTTAGCATTATCAATAAAGCTAACATCAACATGATTTATATTTCTAGATATTGTTTCTACATTATTTCTGAAATCATCAACATTCGAAACATTTTCCAGAACTTGTTTTGCGTGTTGATAAGCTTCTGCATCACCAGATAATGAACTGTTGTTATTCCTTAATGCAGTATAATACTTTTCGTACAACTGATTTAGTTGACCAGCTTCATTATAACCTATCACATCGTCAACATTTCCTAATCTAATATCTTTCTTTATTGCCCTTTCTGCGTCAACAACCTTTTTTCTAGCTTCAGTACGCGCATCTAAGGCATTATCTAGGGCAGCAGTAGCTCTGGCTATAGCACCTGCATCGCCATCCACTTTAGCTTGTGCTAATGCATCAGCAGCAGCGTTATATGCTTGATCAGCGTCGTCTCTTGCATTTCTTATATCTAATAATGTTTCTCCATTGTATTCTAACTTGGCTTTTTTACTTTCTAATAAAGACTTAACTTGAGAATCAATTGCACCTTCAGCTTTTAATATTTCATCAATTGACTGATGGCGTTTATTTTGAAAATTATAATTTGCAGCATGGGAATTAGGATAGTCTTTTATAACATCATTCCAAACATCTCCGGCATGACCAATGGCCGATCCAACTGCTCCGCCGATAATTGGAATATTAGCTTTATGCTTTTCTCTATAATCGTCCCTTTTTAATTTAGCTTCCATAGCTTCATCAGCAGCTTTACCAGCACCATCTTTTATGTCGCTCCATTTTTTTACATCTTTGGTGTTACTCCACCCTCTTCTTAGGCCGCTTGCTGTACCAGCAACAAATGAGCCAGGATGTGAAATGCCACCACCAACGCCTTTCACCGCAGCTTTGAATGCAGCTCCATAATTTTTATTTTTCCATGCATTTTGAGCATTTTGCCAATTATCACCACCATTAGCAGCAAAGTTTCTGACTCCAGATGTGACCCCACCTCCGATAGCTCCAAACGCTTGTACCATACCATTTTCTTTCATCTTGTCCAGTAAGCCAATCTTGAAGCCATCTGATTTAATTCCAGTTGCTTCGCTAAAGAATTTAGGTGCTTTTTTTGCAAAAGCAAAAATTGAAAAATATATAATTGCACGCATTAATAAAATATACACAGGATTCAAAGCAAGCCCACAGATTGTCGAGCCAAAACTAGGCTGTAATAAATTCTTTACCGTACCAACTAGATATACGGCAAATACCACCACAAATAGTCTAGTAAATACCTCCACGGCACAACTTATGGTTTTCTTTGACCAATTTTTAAATACTCCATCTTGCCCCGGAACAATACTCGTCATAATTGCCAGTGGAGCAATTAGCTCTAAATATCCTAATTTAACTGCGCGTAATCCCATGTCTAAGCATAAGTTTAAAAATACATACGCAATGTATCCGCCAGCAACAGTTGATAATATAATCAAATATTGGATAGAGTTATCCGAAACACCTGGACTAGAAAATATAAAAGGTTCAAATGATGTCCAAAACGAATAACCATTTTTAGCATTAGTATAGGCATCGGCAAGACTATATGTATCTGTATCATAAACTGGATTACTATGATTTATTATAATTTTAGACGCTTCACTTGTAATCAAGTCATCAGTAAAATTATTATCATTAGAATTGCCATCAGCTACTAAACCATTTGGATAAAAAAATGATTCAAATATTAATTCAGGCAACTCGGTGGCAATATTTTCCAGTGTTGAAGTATCGGTGTTTACTTGCTGTAATATTAATCTCGGTATAAAATTATTACATAAAACAACTCTTTGAAAATAATAGAAATAATTAAAAATAGTAGGAACTATAGCTACACCAACTATTGCTATTACTACATTTTTAACTATTTTAGCAAATGATTTGTTACCTTTACTAGCATTATCAGGATTAATGATGCTGTTTAATAAGGAATAAGCCACTACAAACAAAGAGACGACTCCTATAACAATGTATGTTCTATTAATTAAGAAATCGAAAGCTTCATTGTTAAAAATTTCAAACTGCGCTAAAGCTAAAAATAATTTATATGCAACAGTTATAGCAAAGTAAACCACACTATCAATGGCTAAACATATAAACGATAAAATTGCTAATAAGAATTGACCAATTCCAGCATTTTTACTAGCATCTAAAATTGTATTACTGGCAGCCATAAATATAAAGTTCATAAATTATCACATCCTTTTTAATGAATTCCACAAGTACCGTTAGATGTTGTTACCCAACTTAATACAAGGTTTAATATTGTAGGGACCACAAATAATAATACAGCATAAATCAATCTTTTTGATGTTGTCTTCAAAAATTTATTCAACGAATCTTTATCAGAACTTGCTACAACTTTTACTAAATCCATAATTGACAATACTAGTACTAATAGTGGTCCTAAAACTTTCATGAAATCAAAGATTTTTTGTAAAACATAGGCAACTGATGGTAATCCGTTGTTATTGGGATCATAAGTTTTACCATCATCTTTAATATTTCCAAATATTGATTCACAATCATTGGAAACGCCTTCTTTGTCTTTTTCCTCATTACTACTACCATATTTATATGGTGGAACATAAGATTTACCGGCAGTTACCTTAAATGTTATTTCATTAGTGCGGCCATCACTTGTTGTACATTTGACAAACTCACTACTGGTGCCGCTGTCTGGAACTTTCTTTACTGAGATAACTGGGCCATCCGAGGAGTTTTCTACCGATATGTAATCAAAATCATTACCGGTTCTGTTATTTTTTGTTTCACATGTAGCATAAGCACTTAATACCCGTCTGGTGGTTAATTCATAAGTACTTTTATCTTCGCCTTCGTTATAACCATCGTATTTTGCAGCTGATGGTTCCAATTTCACTGTAACTATAGTACCACTACAAGTTAAGCTAAGAGATATCGTTTTAGATGGTACTTTCTTAACAAGAACTGTTGTATTGCCCTTAGAATCGTAATCAATCTTTAAATATTCAAGTTGAGCGTCTGAAATATCATCAGTTTGACAGTACGAACCATATTGACTTAAATCAGCATAACTTGAACCATCTTTAATTTCCACATTATTAGCTGCATTTACAACAAATATATTCATAAAAAATAATAAAGTAAAAAACATTATATAATTTATATTTTTTTTCATAAAGTACCTCTTACCCCACGATTATAACATAAAAAAACTAATATTTAAATAAAATATTAGTCTAAAGCATAAAAGCACAATAGTTAATTTTGACTTGGCTTTTTTGTTGGATCTAAAACAAATTGCCAACATCTAATCCAATTTTTATTAGCCTCTCCATTATCTCCAACTTGTTTATCAGAATTTGTACTGGCTACTGCATTAATTAATACCGAAACAATTGAAGGAATAAAGAATATCAATACGGCAGCAACACAACGCATAGCAAATGATTTTAAATTCTTTGTTACTTCATCTGGTTTACTAGCAATAACAGATTTTCCGACATCTAACATACCAAAAACAATAAGTAAAATTGGAATAACAATCTTAACAATCATAACCACATAGCCAACAATGCTAAGAAAAGGACTTAAAGTATCACAAGTACTTTCGGCAAAAGTTTCAAGTAAACTAATATACATAAACATCTCCTCATTTCTCTAAATAAATATTACAATAAAATATATACATTGTCAAGAAAATTACTCATCCTTAACAATACCAAATAGCTTACCTACAGGCTTCTTAGCGCCACTAGTAGGTGTTTGTTTATCAAACCCCATTTTATATAATAAATTATTTAAAATAGGATTTCTTTCTTTCTTATCATCTAAAGGAGGAATAGATTCAAATACTTTACAACGGGATTCATATTCAAAGTCTTTAATATCTTTATCTGATAATAAACATTTATTAAGTACTAATTTATAATTCTTCATCTTAGTTAAAACCATACGATCAGTCCTGATAAGTTTATTTAACTTAATGGTACTAGGTTCTATTAAGTGTAATACTTCACTAATAGAAGCTGCTTTAGGTGATTCATTAATATCTACTAAGATAATATCATAAGTATTATTTGGATTTTTAATAATAGAATCTAATTCGCTAGTAGTAACACTACGCATATCTTGGTCATTAAAATACATAAAGTCATTCTTATCTACTTCAATAGCCAATGTTTTATAATTATTTTCTAGTTGTTTTTTTAACATATAAGTTAATGTAGTAGCACCTGCATGTTCAGTTAGATTTTTGATAGCTATTACCCTACTACCCATAAATACTCTATTAATAGAATTATTTAAGAAGTTAGAATTAATATTATCTGGTTCTAAACTTACATTCATATTGGCATTAGGATTTCCTCCTAACATATGGTATCTCGCAACATCTTTATAGGTATTAGGATTATCTATTAAATAGACTAGGTTATCTACGCTTCTTGTAAAGTTATATATTCCCATTGAAACTAGTTCCGAAAGGTATGTTGGTGAGTTAACTTCTTTAGAATCATCTAAAAGTAAAATAACTTTATTCATATCTAAACCAAAAGATAATTTTTGAATATTAGTTATATCTTTATAGTTTTTAACTGCCGTGATATCTAGAATCATCTTATTAAAGAAGAAGTTTTGAAAGTTACTAACTATTACATCGGCATCATATTCACCACGAACATTTTTAATGATGTCTATGGGTAAGTTAGTTAACATTTCACTATAACGATTAGAGATTATGACATTCATAAATTAAATTGTTTCCTTTCTTATTCAGTAACTGGAAGGTTATCAGCAACGACTCTTAATTCCATTGTAGTTCCATCAGCACTAAAGTCTATTATATCGCCAACAACAGGTAAATTCAACGAGAAAAATAATTTAACACGATACGTATAACTTTTGATTTCGCCACCTTCATATAAGTTTACAGCTTTACTAACACAATAATAATATTTTTCACTAGTTGAGTTAACTGTTCTTAATACAGCGTCTTTTGATAAGTTATCAACCGCATATTGACCAACCTGACAAGAGCCTTTAGCATTATAAGCATTTCCCATTAAATAATTATTAATAATACCTACAGCTTTAGTAGGGCCAGTTGTTAAGCCTTCTTGTCTTTCAATAATGCTTACAATATCATTTTTAGCTTTAAAGACTTTATAGTAACTAACTGATACCGTTAAATAAGCTACAAAGATTAAAATGAAAATAATTATAATTTGGAATTCCCAAGTGGCACTCATTGACTCTTTCATTTGCAACCACCATCTTCAGTTGGGCAGAATACGACTCTACTGTTTCCTTTTAAGTTAAAGTTAAACACACTGTTAATTATTGGTAAATCAAGGGCAAAGAATACTTTAACATCATAGTAGGCAGCTTTTGGAAACTGACCATTATCAGTATCAGCACCCGTAGTATGTCTTGTTATACATATCATTCCTTTTTCGGCATTTTGGGTCATATTTCCAGAACTATCGATAGCAAAATAAGCGGCATTTTTAACATCTGTATCAATATCACATTTGCCCGTTGAACGATAACCGACTTGATTCATATATTCTTTTATTTCGGCTCTGGCATCTGGACCAATACCGTTATGTTCTTGGATTATATTTATGATTCTACTTTTTACATTATAAGCTTTAGTTTGATTTAAACTAATGCATAAATACCCTGTAAATAGTAATATAAATACAATAACTATATTAGTTAAACTTAGTACACCAATTGACTCCTTCATATTCTTTTATCCCTTCCAAACACAATTAAATGTTTCGCCCTTATAATGACATGTTACTGTTTCACAGCCATCAGTGTTTGTACATTTTTCACAAACAGCTGCTTGACACTTAGTATTTGCAGTCATATTATTCTTGATAATTGGCCATATCAAGGTATAGAAAAAAGCCATAAGTGCTGCTACGGCCATAACTACAACTATAGTTAAATTTAATTCTCCTGTGGCTTCTTTCATGACTTCTCCTTTTTAAATTTTTATAGCTCTTAACTACGAGCACGGCATTTTACTTCTTTTTCTTCATTACCATCTATATATTTACAATCGCATACACCAGTAGTACAGTCTGCTGGGCAAACGGCTGTATTACATAGTGTAGTATTTTGCAAATTATTTTTTATTGATGGCCAAATGAAGGCATAGAAGAATGCAGCCACAGCAGCAATTGCTACTACAGTAATAACTGTCATATTTAATTCACCAGTTGCTTCTTTCATGTATTATTATTCCTCCTATCTTATAAGAGTATTATATAATTTTTTTTATTTATACGCAAGTAGTTGAAAATATTTTTTTAAACATAAAAAAAATCAACCTTATATTCTTGTAAGATTTTCGTTTAGAAAGTTGATTTTTTAGGTTATTTTCTGCTTTTTTGTGATTTTTTCACAAGAATTTAAATAATAACGACTTACTTGCTAGTTATTCTCAATTTTTTATTAAAATTATTCACTTATTTGTAATAATTAATAATCTTCTCACTATAACATTTCACTATTTGATAATTAAATAATATAACTTCTTAATAATAAAACTTTCAAGCATAATGATAGATTTATTGACTATCAAACTTGAAAGTATATTTAATCAAAATGTTATTGCAGATTTTTTACAGTTTTTTGCAGATTTTTTGCATATTTGATTTATTTATTAGCCTTTTTCCAAAGTGAGCCACTTTTAATTCCCGTATTTTCTATTAGCCCTTCATTTTTTAGTTTAGTTAACATATATCTAACCTTGTTATCAAGTTCTTTTTCTTCCTCATCAAGTAATGGATATATAAATTTATTTATTTTCTTTCTTGTTACCCCATTGTTATTTTTAATAAATTCATATAGCTTTTTTTCAATTTCTGTTAAGTCAAGTTCTTGCTCTTTATCATCTAAATCATTATTATATACAACTTCAGCTCTAAAAATATCATCATCATAGAATACAGGTTCTTTACCACCATATATTTTACTATATTTAGTTATCTTTTTAATACCAGAGCCAAACTCCTCTGCTAACCCTATCTCTTTAAATACACTAGCAATCTTAGGATTTTTAGGATAAGAAGCATAGTTATTTAAATCTATATATCCTATTGTTTTGGGTTTATTGGCATTTTCAGTAATTATAGAGTTTTTAGTAATAATTAACTTAGCTGGATATGGGTTTGATAGTTCTCTATGGATTAGTAAGTTCACACACAACTCTCTTGCTATTATATCCCTGATACTAATGCGAATATTGTTTTCTAAATAAAACTTATCATTAAGATGTTTAGCAATAAAGCTAGTTAATCTTTCATAGCTTTCTAATAAGTTAGTTCTTATATCAACTTATCATCATATCTTTCGGTATCATTTATCTGAACTACAGCGTCCGTTCGATAATATGATAAAACGGAAGCGATGGTTTCATCTTTACCGAAAAGTAAGATACACGCTAAGTTAAAACCTTCTTGACCAGTTTGATAGTCTTTTTCATAAAAAGAAGCGCTTTTTAATAATTTCATATTATTCATTGACGCCCATGGGTGATTTACTACACGATTACAAGCCATTTTTCTTACTTTATCAATTAAATCAGTACGCAAATCATCCATAGTTGCAAAAGGATAAATTTTATTTTCTAAATAAGTATTACTCTTTCTAATATATAAATTAGCTACTAAACTAGTGTTATTAGTAATATCATAGTCGCCATCTTGATTCCTATCAAATATTTTATTAGCACTTCTATGTACATCTGAACTTTCATAAACATAGATATATAAAATGATTTTATCTTTATGTTGATATTCTTGAATTTCAAGGTAAACATTTGGATATATCTTTTGAGAATTATTGCAAAGATTGGCAAAGTCTTTTTTCAAGTTTTTTATTTTGGCCTGTGGCACTCCTATTATAC
>CAKOMH010000057.1:0-9432 GCA_934096595.1 uncultured Bacilli bacterium
CTTTTAGCAAAATTCACAAATAAATTTAAAAAAATAGGCACATTCTTTTTAGAACATGCCATTTTGTCAACAATCTGAAACTAAAACCATTTAGTTTTACTTTAAAGAATACTTGTACCATCTTTGCTCATTACTATGTTAATATGGAAATGTTAGAGGGTACTACTTTAAATAGTAAGTTTGTAGCTGTAAGAGTTAATAATGAAGCTATTAATACTTTAGATACTTATAAAGTAGCAAATACTACTATTAATACTTCAACAGAATCAAGAACGATTGCCGAAGGTTATTTGGGAGCTGATGAAGAAGTAGATTATACGGTATCATTCTGGATGGATGAAGATGCTACAATTAATGATGATGTTATGAATAAAGTCTTTAAATCTAAAATAGTTATTAATTCCGAACCTGGTAAGTATGATCCGGTATCGGCTGGTTATGATACATTACACGATGCGATACTTGCTAATGAGTATCAAACTACTCCAGAAATAGCTAAGACTAAGATTGCTAGTAAACAAGAAGTTGATTTATCAAATACTGCACCAGCCATTAAGTGGGTTGAAAAAACCGGGGAAAATGTTTCTTTGAATTCTTTAAAAATAGCTTCTTCCTCAATAAAAATTGACAATCAAACTAATAATTTAACACAGAATGATACTAAATTAAAGTTTTATACCTCTTATGAATTTAATGAGGCTACTGGTAAATATATCTTATTAAATCCAGTGGTTGTTGATCCAACAGAACTATCTTATGAAAATACGAATAATTATTATTTTCATTCAGAAAGCACTTACTATAACAAGGATTTAAATAAGCTAATGACAAGCAATACTATTGAAGATTTAAAAATTTATCAAATTCTAGGTGCGTCAAAAACTCAAGGGAAAACAAAGTGGAACAACACGAACTATGATAGTATTAGTTATAAATTAAATGCTACAGAGCTATTAGGAACAGAATTAGAAACAGATAAATCTGATAAAGGATTGTATCAAGAAACAGATAATTATGGAACAACTTATTATTATAGAGGTAATGTCAAAAATAATAATGTTTATTTTGCTGGTTTTTATTGGCAAATAGTAAGAATAAATGGAGATGGTTCCATAAGACTTATGTATAATGGGACAGAAAAGAATGCTACCGGAAGCAAGCAAAACATTGGAAATTCATCTTTTAATATAAAAAATGACGATCCTGCTTATGTTGGCTATATGTATGGAAATCCTGATGCTTCAACCTTTGATGAAGTACATGCAAATATAAATTCATCTACCATAAAAGAAAATGTTGATAAGTGGTATGTGAAAAATATAATAAATAATGGCTATAAAAATTATATTTCTAGTAATGCTGGTTTTTGTGGTGATAAAAGTCTTAATGGTGGCGATGGAGTTAGTAATAATGTATTTAGTTATTTTGGAGCTCACCAAAGGTATAAAGATAATTTGGCAACATTTACTTGTCCAAATATTGAGCGTGATCTTTATACTACTGTTGATTCAAATACTGGCAATAAAGCATTAGCCTACCCAATAGGGCTAATAACTTATGATGAATTAGTATTTGCTGGCATGGATTATAATCATATTAATAAATTATCATATGTATATTCTAGTCAGTTTTATTGGACAATGACACCTGCTTTTTTTGACAAAAATTTTGGCTATGCAAAAACTTGGAATCAATATGCAGATGGCTATCTTAGATATCTGAATTATGTTACAAGGGACTATGGAATAAGGCCTGTTATAAATTTAAAATCCGATGTAAAAATTGCTGGAGGAACAGGGATTGCCAATGACCCTTATGTGGTAGATACAAATAATTAAGTAACTGGGGCCTTAAAAAATATAAATATTTTAGTATGGTTTATTTATAATTCTCTTATCGAAAATGGCCCCAGTTACTTTTTAATGAATATAAAGGAGTTTATTATGCAAAAGAAAAATATAATATTTTTAAATATATCTTTAGTATTAATAATATTACTAGGAATAGGAGTATCTTATTCGATGTGGAATGTTAGTGTATCACAAGATACAAATAATACTGCTTATACGGAGTGTTTTGATTTATCTATAACTAATAAAGAAAATAATATTAATTTAGATAATGCTTATCCGATAAGTGATGATAAAGGAAGAAATTTAGTGCCATATACCTTTACAGTTACCAACACATGCGATATAACTGCTAAGTATTCTATAAATTTAGAAGTCTTAAAAGATTCTACTCTATCTAGTAATTTTATAAATGTAATGATAAATAATTCATCAATAAGATTGTTAAAACAATTTTCAGAAGTGTCAAAAGTAAATACTACTAGTATTGAAAGCAGAAAGATAAGTGCTGGTTATTTAAAATCAGGAGAATCTGTAGATTATTCTTTAAGGCTATGGATAGATTATAATACTACTTTAGAAGATTTAAATAATGAGACTAAAATTTTTAAATCCAAAATAGTTGTGGTTGGTGAACCGATTAAAGACGAAAATTTAATAACCAATAATTTTGATTATACAGGTGCAGAACAAGTATTCACTGCTAAAACAACAGGATATTATAAACTTGAAACTTGGGGAGCGGAAGGTGGATATGGAATAACACAAGGGCTGCATTCTCAAGGAGGCTACGGTGGTTATTCTGAAGGAAAAGTATATTTAAAAGCTGGTGAAAAACTTTACATCAATGTTGGTCAAGGAGGGGTTAATGGTAATGAAGAATATACAAATATTTCTGAAGTGAAAGCCTTAAGAGAAAGCTATAATGGTGGCGGTTCTGGAAGCGTAAATGTTACTTGTAATTGGGGCGGTGGTGGCGGTGCTACCCACATTGCTAAAATATCCGGACTTTTATCAGATTTAGAAAGCTCAAGAAATAATATTTTAATAGTATCCGGCGGTGGTGGCGGAGGCGGAATTTGTACAAACCAAAGCTTAGTGAATGAATATCAAAATGGTGCTTCCTCAGGCGGCTTTATTGGAAATACTGTAAATGGAAGTTGTGCAGATAATGCCCCAACTGGTGGTACACAGACATCTGGTGGAATAGGTCACTATAATGAAGTTAAAGGGTATTTTGGTCAAGGTGGAACTTATGGTTCTGGTGGCGGCGGTGGTTTTTATGGCGGCAGTCATGGCTGGAATTGTGGTTCTGGAGCTGGTGGTGGCTCTAGTTATATAGGAAATTCACTTTTAACAAACAAAGCTATGTATTGTTATAATTGTCAAGAATCAACTGAAGAAAGTACAAAAACCATATCAACTACTTGTAGTGAAGAAACTCCAACCAAAAATTGTGCTAAAAAAGGAAATGGTTACGCTAGGATAACTTTAATAAGTGTTGATGAAAATGAAGAAAATGGTATTAAAAGTACAATCATGAGTCAACTTGATACCACTGGGAAATGTCCTGTTGCTAATGCTGATGGCAATGTGACGCTAACTAGTATTGAATCGACTAGTACTCTACTATGCAGTACTCAAGATAATTATGGAACTTCTTATTATTATCGGGGAAATGTAATGAATAATTATGTTAAATTTGCTAACTTTTATTGGCGTATCGTAAGAATAAATGGTGATGGTTCAATTAGATTAGTATATGATGGTACTTCAGCACATGCAAATGGTGAAGCAAGTGAGGATCGAGTTATTGGCAAGAGTGCTTATAATGAGAAAATTGACGATAATTCCTATGTTGGTTATATGTATGGAACTCCTGTTTCCTCAACCTATAATGAAACGCATGCCAATATTAATGACTCAACAGTAAAAAAATATATTGATACATGGTATGAAAACAATTTAAAAGATACAAAATATGAAAAATATGTTGTAGATAATAATTTCTGTAATGACCGCTCAATTGACGCTAGTCAAGCAAATTATGAAAATACTGGCATTGGAACGGCTTCAACCGCTTACAAAAAATTTTATGCTAAGGTTGACGAATCTGAAAAATATCGTGAAGTCACAATGAAATGTAGTAATCATAATGATAGTTTTAGCGTAAGGGCTTCTTCTTCAAATAATGGTGCCTTAACATATTCGATTGGTCTTTTATCTACTGATGAAACTATGCTGGCTGGTGGATATATTGGCAATAATCAAAACTTTTATTTGAATTCTGGAATTGATTATTGGACAATGTCTCCAAGGGATTTATTAGCTGCTCAAGTTAATATAAATTATGTGAATTCATCAGGAAATGCTGGAATCGCTAAGGATAAAAGCGGAAGTTCCAGCGAATTGTTCGGTGTTAAACCAGTTATCAATGTTCAAGAATACTCCTTTATAGGAGGAACTGGTTCCATAGATAATCCCTATATCTTAGAATAAATGTATTACGGTGTGTAAATTTTATTAAATTTGCACATCTTTTTCTATAGAAAATCATCTTAAGTTGATATATAATTAAAAGGTAAAGAAAAGAGGTAAAATATGAGAAAAATAGTTGATGGCAATACTGCCTGTAGTAATATTGCTAATCTATTTACAGAAATTGCATCAATTTATCCTATTACCCCATCTAGTCCGATGGCCAGTAATATCGATAATTTAAAATTAAAAAAGAAAAATTTATTCAACGAATCAGTTGAGGTTGTAGAAATGCAAAGTGAGGCAGGTGCTGCTGGTGCTATGCACGGAGCCCTTATTAGTGGTTCTCTTGCTACTACTTTTACAGCATCTCAAGGCCTTCTCTTAATGATTCCTAATATGTATAAAATTGCTGGCGAAGGTTTACCGGGTGTTATTCATGTAGCTGCTCGTACTGTTGCAACTCACGCCTTATCAATCTTTGGTGATCACAGTGATATTTATGCCACTAGAGGAACAGGATTTGCTATTTTAGCATCTACTAATGTTTTTGATGCCCAAAACTTAGCAGCCGTTGCCCACTTATCAACCATTGAAGGAAGTGTTCCCTTCTTACATTTCTTTGACGGCTTTAGAACTAGTCATGAATTAAATAGTATTGAAGAACTACCCGATGCAGAACTTTTAAAATTAATTGATTTTGATAAAGTAAATGCTTTTAAAAAACATGCCTTAAATGTTGGCTGCGGCTACCAAAGAGGTATGGCTGAAAATGAAGATATTTATTTTCAAAGTGTTGAGGCTCGTAACACTGATTACTTAAAGATTCCTGATATCGTAAATAACTATATGGAAAAAATTAATGGTATTATGCATACTGATTATAAACCATTTAATTATTATGGTTCTGATACTGCTAAGTATGTAATTGTCGCTATGGGAAGTGTTTGTGATACCGTAAAACTAACTATTGATGAACTAAATAAAGAAAATAATGTTTATGGGTTAATTGAAGTCCATTTATATCGTCCATTTAGTCCAGATTACTTAACCAAAGTTTTACCAAGTACAGTAGAAAAAATAGCCGTTTTAGATAGAACTAAAGAATCAGGTAGTATTGGCGAACCATTATACTTAGATGTTGTTGCGGCACTTCACGATAAAAATATTCAAATTGTTGGTGGCCGTTACGGCTTATCTAGCAAAAATACGACTCCAAGTGATATCGCTGGCGTTTATAAAATGTTAGCAACCACACTTAAAAACAACTTTACTATTGGTATTAATGATGATGTAACTAATTTAAGTCTAGAAAAAGTACCAATGGATATTGAAGTTTGTGATAAAGAACTAATTATTTATGGTTATGGTTCGGATGGTATGGTATCAACTTCTAAAGACATCATGCATTATCTAGGCGAAGAAAAAGACCTACATGTTCAAGGCTACTTCCAATATGATAGTAAAAAATCTGGTGGGGTAACGGTATCTAATCTAAGAATGTCTAGTAAACCAATTAATGCTCCTTATTATGTTCTTCATCCATCATTACTAGTTATTACTAAAGATGCTTATCTAAAAGATTTTGATATGTTTAGTAATTTAAAAGAAAATGGTATTTGTTTAATTAATACTAATAAAAAATCTCATGAATTAGATGAAGTTTTACCTAATAAGGCTAAAGAATTAATTAAAAATAAAAATATTAAAGTATTATTAATTGATGCTGATAAGATTGCTTTAGAAAATGGTATTAAGGGTAAAATTAGTAAAATTATGGAAATTGTCATCTTAAAACTAATGGGATTTAATGATGCCGAGGATTATATTAAAGATTCTATTAGGAAAAAATTTGGGACTAAAGGTGATGATATTGTTAATGCTAATATTAATTCCTTAAGTAGTGCGGTTAAGAGTGTTATCTTAGTTAAAGGAGAATTTAAGACTAAAGAAGAAGTAGAAACTCATGACGATATCTTTACTCTAATTAATAAAAGAGAAGGGGATAATTTAAGAGTATCTGATTTAATGGCTTATAAAAATGGTATTTTCCCTAATGGCTTGGCTGCTAATGAAAAACGCAAAATTGCTAATATGGTTCCAAAATGGATTAAAGAAAATTGTATTCAATGTGGAATGTGTGCTACTGTTTGTCCTCACGCTGTTATTCGTCCAATTATAACGGAGGCTAAGGATGAAGAAAAAGGTATTAAAGTTCTAGGACATACGGATTATAATTATGAAATAGTTGTTAGTGAAGCTGACTGTACTTCTTGTGGTTTATGTATCAATGCTTGTCTTGGTAAGGCTGGTAAGAAGGCTCTAGAATTTGGGGAAGCCACATATGAGTCTCAAGAATATGCTGATAAGATGTTTAAAGACCATCAAAACCCTGAGCTATATGATAGGTTTACTTTAAAAGGTGCTTCTTTAAGAAAGCCATGCTTCGAGTTTAGTGGAGCTTGTGCTGGTTGTGGGGAAACTCCATACTTAAAAATGTTAAGTCAATTATTTGGAGAAAAATTAGTTATTGCTAATGCTACCGGTTGTTCATCAATTTATGGCGGTTCGGCGCCATCAACGCCATACTTAATTCCTTGGGCTAACTCTTTATTTGAAGATAATGCCGAATTTGGTTACGGTATGTATTTAACTTATAAGAATACAACAAAGCGTATTCATGATATTATTACAAAGTCAATTGATTGTGTAAATGATGAAGTTAAAGAGTTACTAAATAAATGGTTAGAAAACGAGACTAACTATGATGTAACTAAGAAAATAGTTAATAAATTACAAACGATGGAAATTCCAAAAGACTTAAAAGATATCCTAGAATATATGGTTGCTCGTAGCGTCTTCATCGTCGGTGGTGATGGTTGGGCTTATGATATCGGTTTTGGTGGTATCGATCATGTCTTATCTAGTGGCGAAAATGTTAATGTTTTAGTCCTTGATACCGAGGTTTACTCTAATACTGGTGGTCAAGCTTCAAAATCTAGTCGGGTTGGCGCTGTTGCAGAATTTGCTAACATGGGTAAAAAGACAGCGAAGAAAGACTTATTTAGAATAGCGATGTCATATCCAAACTGTTATATCGGTAGTATTTCCTTTGGCGCTAACTTCATGCAAACAATTAAAACCATGAAAGAAGCTGAATCTCATAATGGACCAAGTTTAATTATTTGTTATTGTCCATGTATTGAACAAGGTCTTCATGGTGGCATGTCTAACTCTATAAGTGAAGAAAAATTAGCTGTTGAATGTGGTTATGTTAACTTAATGCGTTATGTCCCAGAAGATAAAAAGTTATATATTGATTCTAAAGAACCAGATTTCACTAAATACGAAGACTTCTTAAAAAATGAAGTAAGATATAGTAGTTTAATGAAAAAAGATAATAACCTCGCTAAAGAGCTATTAGATATTCAAGTAAATAATGCTAAAGAAAGATATAACTTCTATAAAGATATGGCTAGTAAAAACTAAAAAAGTATATTAAAGATGTAGATTATTGTTATCTATGTCTTTTTCTTATCTTATATTTTGAAGATATAAATTTATTTTCTAGAGTACAGAAAGGAATAAATTTTATTAAAAAAGTTATATTTTAGTTAAAAATAGTCTATTTTAATAATTTTCATTGAACAAAAGTGCCAAAAACGGCAAAAAAGTTCAATGAAAGAAAAGTAGATATTTCTTATACGACATCGCCAATATCTGAGTATATCGGCTCTCATGTTTATGAAATTATTGGCATTCCCGTTCATAAAACAATGCTAGGCATAAAAGATAAAAAAGTAGTAGTAGCTTGTAAAGATTTCAGAAAAAATCCTAGTACCTACTTTTTTGATGATTTTAATTCTATTAAAAATGATTATGTAGAAGGATTAGATGAAAATTAGAATCTACTTCTTCCAGCAGTAGTCTTGGTATTAGTTTAGAAGAGACTATGATAAATGGATTATAATCCTTTATTTCTAAAAATGCCTGTTTTAAAAGAACGCTTTTGGGATATGTTTGTTATTGATGCTTTAATTGGTAATAACGATAAAATAACGGCAACTGGGGCGTGCTTGTAAATGGTAATACTAACGAAACTACAATAGCGCCAGTTTTTGATAATGGGGAGGCCTTTAATACTAAATCTAGTGATTTGAAGATAGAGGCTATCTTTAAATGATAATAATAGATTTGTAGAAAGTGCCTATAAATCTAGAACTTGTATTTTTGAAGAAAATGCAAAGCAAATAAATCCTTTTAAATATATTGAGTCTTTACAAAATAAGGAATGTAATGAAGACTTAATAAGAATAGTACCTAAGATTAATCTAGATAAAATAATTACTATGATTAATGAAATACCAGAAGAATTTGAAGGAATAACTATCATAAGTAAAATAAGAAAAGAATTTTATATTAAATGTTTAAAGTATCGTTATGAAACTTCTTTATATCCAACTTATCTAGAAGCTTTAAAATTAGAAAATATGTAATTATAAAAAAAGTAACTATCTTAAATAAATAATTAGACTAGTTATTTTTTTATGGTATAAAATCAGGTATTCTTAGATATTTTAAATAGAAAAATTCATAGAGTGTTAAACTCTATGAAAAAGAAATTACGAATCTTTGTTCTTAACTTATAGTATAAATATACCACATGTAGGGGTTAAATTCCATATAATTTTCTTAGAAAAAGATTTTTTTATAGTCAAATTTCTGGTCAAAAATTTACAAATAAAACCTAGATAATTACTGGCTTTGCAAGGTACTTTGTTGTCATATATTTTAGATTTTATTGTAGTCAAATTTGTGGTCAAATAGCTTTTGGGGCCAGTATTTACCTAGGCCTTTCATAGAGTTTAACACTCTATGAAAAGTGTAAAGTTTATGTAAATACATCAATTGAAATTACTGATTCTTTATTTTAAATGTAACTGTAATAGAAGGATTTTGATTATATTATGAAAAAATTTAATAAAGATAAGTATTTAAGAAAATTAAAGATTAAAAGATATTGGCATACTAATTCTAGATACTTTTATATAGGTATACCTTGTTTATTATGTTTAGTACTAGGTATTTATTTTGCTTATTCTAA
>CAKOMH010000058.1:0-9214 GCA_934096595.1 uncultured Bacilli bacterium
GTATTAGCAACTTTACCATTTTTTAAAGAAACTTCTGTTTCATTATACCTGTTGATAACTTGGGGATTAGTATTATTTAAAGAAGTCTTTATAAATCTAGTATCAATATTACTAGTGTTTAGAGTCTCTAAATTAATCTTATAATAAGCATTTATATCACAGTTATTTGTTATCTTAAAAGTATATGGTGTTAATTTACTACCAGCCTCATCACTTATAGGATATTGCTTTTCTAAGTTAATCGCATTTGATTCACTACTATAAGTTATATCAAAACAACTAGTCATAGCCGTGTTTACTTTATCTTGACTAACACTGATATTCCATAACGAATAAGAAACAACTACTCCTAATAGAACTATTAACACCAGACTTATTCCAATCATCATTATATTTAATTTTCTCATTTAACCACACAACTTTCTACTATCTTAAAGTTATTATAACATAATTGTCGTATGCTAGGGGCATAAATTAAAAATCAATTATTAAATGAGAAAATTATTTCGGTGATTAACTTGAATAACAATGAAAGATTAATTGAAATTAGAGAAGATAATAGTTTATCTCAAAGAGATTTAGCAAGTATTCTTAATGTTAGTAAATCTACTTATGCTAGATGGGAAACTCAAGAGCAAATTATTCCTTTAAATAGATTAGTAGATTTTTGTAATTATTTTAAAGTTTCTATGGATTATGCTTTAAATTTATCTAATGAAAATAAATATAAAAAACCTATTAGTTCTCTTGATAGAAAATTAATAGGTAACAATATTAAATTAATTAGAAAGAAATTTAATTTAACTCAACAGAATTTAGCAGATTTGCTTAATACTTCTCATTCTACTATTAGTGCTTATGAAGCAGGTAAAACTTTAATTCTAACTATTTTTACTTATCAAATATGTCTTAAATACAATATTTCTTTAGACTGGTTATGTGGTAATAACTAGTTTTTTTAATAAATTTAAAAAATTAATCAAACATATCTATTTTATCGTAAAAACTAGTTTTTATTGGCTCACCTATTTCTTTTATTGGGGTTAATGTGCCTTCTTCATTGTATTCATAGTAATTTGTTAAATATTTATCACACCATTCTCGACTTGGCTCGTTGCCTTCGCCAAACATTAAGGTTAAATCAATAATTTTATAATCACTAAGTTTATATTCCTTTGACAGTGTATCATCGGTAATTGCCATAAATCCATAATAAATCAAATATGTATTATATGATGTTATCTTATTTATATCTATATATTTAGTCAATTGTACATAATATGAAAAATAATTGTCAGCATTGTAGATATTCTGTGGACGATATGCACAATTATTGGTATTACTATTGTAATTACAAAACTCAATATTTAAACCATCGAAATTGTAATCTGAAATAAAACTGCCAAAAAAAACATGAGAATATTTTTCCTTTACATCATTTATATATGTCCCAAACCACTTATTTACTCCCTTATATGTAATCGTCCAAGATTTTGATAATGGATCATACAAATGATTAATAGGTTTGCCATCACCTACATTACCAAAAGCAACATACTCCATATTAACAATATTATTCAAATTAGCATAATACTTTCGACACTCTCCACCATCTATTAAATCGCCACCTTTTTCTTGACAAGCCTTATTAATTTCATCTTCTGCTACCGGACTTGATATAGCTACTATTTTACCTACCCATTTATCCGTTCCATCATTTTTTATATCATTAATAGTCGTATCATAATCTAACCATACTCTTAAATCAAAAGATATGGAACCTCCTACCGGAAGATAGCCCGACTTTAAAGTATTGGCTACTGTACCATTTTTTAAAGAAACTTCTGTTTCATTATACTTGTTGACAACTTGAGGATTAGTGTTATTTAAAGAAGTCTTTATAAATCTAGTATCAATATTACTAATATTAAGTGTTTCTAAATTAATCTTATAATAAGCATTTATATCACAATTATTGGTTATCTTAAAAGTATATGGTGTTAATTTACTACCAGCCTCATCACTAATAGGATACTGTTTTTCTAAATTAATTGCACTTGATTCACTACTATAAGTTATATCAAAACAACTAGTCATGGCTGTGTTTACTTTATCTTGACTAACACTGATATACCATAACGAATAGGAAACACCTATTCCTAATAAAAGTGTTAAGATTACCAAAAATCCTCCCATAATTATATACTTCTTTTTCATGTTTACACCGCCTATTATTAATATATATCTTACTAATTTTTATTATAGCAAAGTGATTAACTAAGTAATCTTACCAGGTGTAAGAGTTATAATAATTATTTTCTATTACAATAATATGAGATGTAACTTATGCGAAATAATAGAGAAGAATTTGATGTAATTAAAACTAAAATAAATATGACTAATTTAAAAGAACTTCGATTAAAGAAGGGCTACTCCCAAGTAAAATTGCAACACTTAGTTGGAGTAAGTTCTTCTTCTATCGAGGCTTATGAACAAGGAGTAAGAATACCTTCTTTACCTGTCATTTATAAATTAAGTGAAGTGTTAGACTGTTCGATAGATTGTTTAGTTGGTAAAGAAAAAGAGATTGATAAATATTACAGTCTTGCAGAAGAAGATAAGGAAAAGATAATTAAAGAAATTAATGAAATGTTAAAAAAATAGATACTAAGTAACCATCATAGTTATTTAATATCTATTTTAATTTATTATTTAATATAAGTATAATTTATATTTTTTAAACACGGTATTTATCAATTAAATATTTTTTTAAATACTGACCGGTATAGGAGTTAGGATTTTGGGCTACTTCTTCAGGAGTACCAGTACATACTATCTCGCCACCACCAGCCCCACCTTCAGGACCTAAATCGATAATATAGTCGGCTACTTTTATAACATCTAAATTGTGTTCAATAACAACAACGGTATCACCATTATCAACTATTCTTTGTAAGATAACTAATAACTTTTTAATATCATCAATATGAAGTCCAGTCGTTGGTTCATCTAAGATAAATAAACTCTTACCAGTTGGTTTCTTTTGTAATTCTTTGGCTAACTTAACACGACCGGCCTCACCACCAGATAAGGTTGGGGCACCTTGACCTAATTCAACATATGATAAACCAACATCCATCATAATATCTAAAGTACTCTTTATTTTTGGAACATTGCTAAAGAATTCTTGGGCTTCTTCCACACGCATTTTCAAAATATCAGCGATATTCTTACCCTTATAGCGAATATTTAAAGTATCTTTATTATAACGAGTTCCATGACAAACTTCACAAGGAACATAAACATCTGGTAGGAAGTGCATTTCTATTTTCTTAACGCCATCACCGTAGCAAGCCTCACAACGACCACCTTTGACATTGAAGGAGAATCTACCTTTATCGAAACCACGAATCTTAGCTTCTTTAGTTTGGGCAAGTAAATCTCTTATGTCATCAAATAAGCCAACATAGGTGGCAGGATTACTTCTTGGAGTTCTACCGATTGGATCTTGGGAAATTTGGACAACTTTATCTATTTCGTTTATACCTTTAATTTTTTTACATTTACCCGAGAAAACTTTAGATTTAGGATAAATATTTTTAAATACGGACTTATAAAGAATTTCGTTTACTAAAGAACTCTTCCCCGAACCAGATACACCAGTTATACAGACAAACTTACCTAAAGGTATTTTAACATCTATATTTTTTAAGTTATGTTCCGTAGCGCCGATTATCTCTAAGAACTTGCCGTTACCTTTTCTTCTTTCTTTAGGAATTGGAATAAAGTATTCACCCGACAAGTATTTGCCTGTTAAAGAATTAGGATTTTTCATGACTTCTTCGGGGGTACCAGCAGCCATAACCCTTCCGCCTTCTTTACCAGCCCGAGGTCCAATATCTACTAAATAATCACTGGCTAACATCGTATCACTATCATGTTCTACGACAATCAAAGTATTACCAAGATTAACCATTTCTTTCAAAGAACGAATTAGTTTATCATTATCTCTTTGATGTAAACCGATACTTGGTTCATCTAGGACATATAAAACGCCACTTAGACGACTACCAATTTGGGTAGCAAGACGAATTCTTTGCAATTCACCACCGGATAAACTACCAGCCATTCGATCTAAAGTTAAATAATCTAAGCCAACATTTTTTAAAAATTCTAAACGATTTATTATTTCTTTAACAATTAATTTACTAATTTCTTGTTGTTCTTTAGTTAACTTTAAATTTCTAATAAATTCTAATAAGTTGCCAATACTCATTTGCGTCATTTCATAAATATTTTTCTTGTTTATAAAGACATTTAAGATACCTTCTTTTAAACGCGCCCCATGACAAACAGGACAAGTAAGTTCCATCATGTAATTATCTAACCATTCTCTTATCCAACTAGAAGATGTTTCAATATAACGGCGCTCTAGGTTGGTAATGATACCTTCATAATAATCAGTAGTAAATCTTTTATTACCATTTTTAGCAGTATATTCAAATTTTAATGGTTCATCACTACCATATAAAAGAATTTTCTTCTCTTTTTTAGTTAATTCTTTATATGGTTTATTCATATCAATATGATAATAATCACAGGCGGTTTTAACATTAGTATAGAAGATATTAGTGTCATCTTTTAAGGTTTGAATGGCCCCTTCATTAATAGAAAGAGTTTTATCAGGCACCAGCAAATCTTCACTAATGGCGGTTTTAAAGCCTAAGCCTTTACATTCAGGACACGCTCCAAATGGGGCATTGAAGGAAAACATATTAGGTTCTAAATCGGGTAATGAGTAGTTACATTCCACACAAGCAAATTTTTCACTCCATAAAATTTCTTCGCCATCGATAACATGGATTAAAACCATCCCATCAGCAAGTTTAGTTGCCGTTTCAATAGCCTCAAAGACACGAGAGCGTTCACTAGGACTTAGAACAATTCTATCTACAATGGCTTCAATACTATCTTTAACATTTTTTTCTAAAGTAATTTCTTCATCTAAACTATAAACAGTTCCATTAACTCTTA
This sequence comes from uncultured Bacilli bacterium, assembly GCA_934096595.1. Taxonomy (GTDB): domain Bacteria; phylum Bacillota_I; class Bacilli_A; order RF39; family UBA660; genus CAG-605. Next base: position 5,035 of record CAKOMH010000058.1, read on the forward strand.
CTCTTGAATAGCCTTCTTTTCTTAAATCATCTAAAATATCTTTATGAGTCCCTTTTTCATTTCTAACGATAGGAGCCATTATTTCTAATTTAGTACCTTCTGGCATATTCATAACTTTATTAGTCATTTCTTCAATACTTTGATGAACAATTGGCGTATGATGATTAGGGCAATAAGGTGTACCAATTCTAGCATATAATAGTTTTAGATAATCATATATTTCAGTTACGGTACCAACGGTACTACGGGGATTGTTATTTGTAGTCTTTTGGTCAATAGCAATACTAGGACTTAAGCCTTCTATGGAATCAACATCAGGCTTTTCACTGCCTCCTAAAAACTGACGGGCATAACTGGATAAACTTTCAACGAATCTTCTTTGCCCTTCGGCATAAATGGTATCAAAAGCTAATGAGGATTTTCCTGAACCCGAAACACCTGTCATTACAATTAAGGAATTTTTGGGCAAGTCTAAGTCAATATTTTTTAAATTATTTTCTCTGGCTCCTCTTATTATTATTTTATCATTTTTCATAAATAATCACCCTTACTTCTTTATTAATTTTTATTACTAAATATCTTTGGTTGCATTAATTTTTTGTACTTTTTATTCTATCATAGAAATTACAATGGCGACAAAATTCTTCACATTTTTTATTATTTAAAAAGTTTTCTTGCATATTTTTCACTCTTTTATCTTTTAAAATAGTATCTATGTCATCATTTAAGATATTTCCTAAAGTTATTGTGCCATTATAATCTAAACAACACGGAACGATATCACCGTTTACTAAGATACCAATATGACTACGAAGCCCCATACAAGAACCTTCTTCATTATAATAAGTATTATTTAAATCAGGCCATATAAAGGGAATCTCGCGGTCCAGATAAATACCATCTTGTATTTTATTATTCCCATTTAATTTAATTTTATAATGTTTTTCTAACTTTTCCACAATTTTACTAGAACTAGCTTGTTCATTCCATAAGCGATAGACAATAATTGTGCCTTGATTATGAAGTTTATCTACAGCTGCAAAGATATTTTTTAAATAATTATCGATTTCTTCATCGTTTTTAATGGCTTGTAAAGATATATTTAATTGATGGATATTCGGATTATCTTCTATTTTTTTGATTAAATAACCATTAGTAGTTATATTAACTTTAAAATTAAAATTGTTAGTTGCTATATTAATAAATTCATTAATACGACTATGAACTAAAGGTTCTCCCATTAAATGAAAATATAAATAATCGGTATAATCTTTTAATTTAGGTAAAATGGTTTTAAAAGTTTCTAAAGACATCTCTTGTTTTAAACGATTATTACTAGGACAAAAATTACATTTTAAATTACAGATATTGGTTATTTCTAAATAAATTTTTTTAAATCTTTTTTTCATTTTTTAATAATCTTTCTATTCTTTTTATTATAATTGTTTTTTTAAAGTAGTAGATGATTTAGGATTTTCAGAAACAGAAATATCTTCTATATAAATATTATTCTCGGTTAAATATTTTTCTAAGGTAGCAATTAATTCTTTATTTACTCTATTAATACTCTTAATATCAATAGTATTAGTAGCCTGTCTTCTATACTCTATTTCGATAGTCGCTAGATAATTGGTTAAAATATTAATAATTTTCGCATCAATTTCAGTAGAGGTAGCAAAGTTACCTAATAAGTTTTCACTAACGGCTAAGGAACTTACATCATCTTTAGTAAATTGGGTATTATTTTGACTAACTAAGATAAATAGTTTTACTAAAGCTAAGCGATTGCCACGACTTTTATAATATTTATAAACTACTAAGGGATTTATATAATAGCCAGCAGTTTTTCCCTGTAATATTCTTTTGATTTCATTATGATAAATAAATTTATTAGTTAAGGGAACTAGGTCTTGATAATAGTCTTCTATCTTTTCTTCGGATGTAGATAGTTCTTCTTTATTAGCGAGAGTTAAATCTTTTTCGTCTTTACCGGATAAATAATAATCGCGATTAGTTGTTTTCATTATATTAAAAATACAAGTTTTTCGTTTTACTTTAATTTTAAAAAGAATACTTTTGTTTATTTCTAATAAATCAGCTATTTCTTTAGGGTTTAATTTAAGCATAATATCACTCACTCAAGTCGTTATTGTATCATAAATTTATGGTTTAGGAAAAATTTTTTGCACTTAAATTTTAATAAAGAGTTGAGTGATTTAAAAAAGGTAAAGTATTTAGAAAGAAAGACAAAAAAGTCACCCTATATAAATAATGAAAATAACTATTATGACTTATTATGTTTTATAGATATATAGAGTACTCTAAATTTTATGAATTAACAAGACTTTTTTAAAGATATCTAAAAATTTTATAGTAAAATTAGTTTTTAAGGTTGGTTTACAATTAATGTTACCTATATTATAATATAGATAGAAATGGTAGGATGATTTATGAATAATATTAAAAAAATTAGAATTAAAAGAAAGATTACGCAAGTAGATTTAGCTAGAGTTATTAATGTTAAGCAAGAGACTATCAGTGCTTACGAATCGGGAAAAGCTCAACCTAGTTGTGAGGCTTTAATAAAAATTGCCGATTATTTAAATACTTCTTGTGATTATTTACTTGGGCGTATCGAAGATGACTCACCGTTAACTGGTTATAATATCAAAAGTATGAATCCCAAAACATATAAAATGATTAATAATTTCTTAATGTTAAAAGATAGAGAAAAAGATGAATGTTTGTGGTATAGTGAGGCCATAAGAAAGAGAGATTTAAATTAATCGTGATTTTTAAGTGTCCTATATGTGGATATCCAAATAGTATTAATTCTCAATTCAAGTGTGAAGCCTGTGGGAATGTAATAGAAGAAATGTATTTTTATGATACAGATTCTTATTTAAAAGAATTTAGAGGAAGTAAAAGCAAATTATAAAAAATAATGCTTATAACCTAAAGATAGAAAAAACATCTATATTTTTTGATAGATTAAATTTGTTAAGAAGTACTTTTTAATTAAGTATTACAATTGATATATTTAAAATGCCTGCAATTATTAACCACAATAGATAAGGTATTTGGAGATAGGCCGCTAAAGGTTTTAGTTTGTAGAATTTTATTATCATTACAATAACTAAAGCAATAAGAAGTAACAACCAGAAAAAAGCAAAAAGGAACCAACTAAGGCGAAAGAAAAATAATGACCAAAGAGTATTTACTAATAATTGTATTAAATAAAAGAAGCAGGCTCTTTTTTTAAATTTCTTATCTGTTTTATTACAACAAATGAGATAGGAAGATACTCCCATTAAAATATAAAGAATTGTCCAAACGATTGGAAAAGTAATTGGTGGCGGGGTAAAGAAAGGCTTTTTCAATGTTTTAAACGAAGCCATATTACCCCCAAGTAGAGAACCAAGAAAACCCGCTGCTAGAGCAAAACCAATAAATAAAATCAACATTTTATAGTTTACTTTCTCTTGATTTAAGGTATTTTTTAAATTATTTTTATCATTTTTCATAATATCACCATCATTAGTATATACAAAATATAAATTATTATTTATAATAAGCTCCGGTGATTTTATGGAAACAATTATTTTTTTAGAAATTGAGGGAGTTTTAACAAATTATAATAGTATAAAGAACAGTAGTTCTAAAGACATTTATAAACAGTTCGGTATTGATACCAATGCTTTGTTTTTATTGAAAAGGTTAACAAATGCAACCAATGGTAAGATTGTAATGACATCTTCACTGCGCTTTGATGACGATTTTCATCAATTAGAAACGGCTTTAAGAAGTATGGGATTTATAATTTTAGGGAAAACTGATTTTATTGATTATGATAAGGCAGCGGAAATTATAGACTACATTACCATACATAACATCAGAAATTATATAATTTTAGATAGTGAAGAATTAAGTGATATTCCCGAAATTAAAGAACATTTTATCGAAAGTCCGATTGATGATGGATTGCAAGAATATCTAGTAGAAGAAGCTATCGAAATGGCTAGCAAAAAGAGAAAAAACAAAACATTAACTCGTAAAAGAATTAATGTTAGAAGTAAATAATTATCCAAATTAAAAATTTAAAGTTTTTTTACTTTTCGTTCTTGGATATGATAAATTATTTTTAAAGATAATTTAGTTGGTATAAAGCGATTAAAGAACA
>CAKOMH010000059.1:0-8667 GCA_934096595.1 uncultured Bacilli bacterium
AGCATAGTCTATCAAACCCTTAATTGCTTCTTTCCCATAGCCTTTATTTTGCATAATAGACTTTATTGAAAGTGCTATCTCGGCAGATTCATCATTAATAACATCTAAACTAATATTGCCAATAAATTCATTGGTATTTTTATCTAACATTGAAAAAACTAATTCATTATTATCCAAAACATTTTGTATCCAATTAAGTTCTTTTTCTTTACTATACTCTTTTTCCTTAGTTAAAGTACTTCTCTGAATACTTTTATCATTAACTAATTCTAAATATTCATCAAGTAATTCAATGGACACTTTATAAAATAAAATATTATCGGTCTTAAAAACTAACTGTAAATCCATAAACAACCACTCTTTCCATAATTGCCTATAGTTTAGCATATCTAAATAGGAACATCAACACAAAAAAATCTAACAGCTACCCATTAGATTTCCATCATTAAAATGTTATTTACATGAATTATTTATCTAAAAACCACTCTTGAAAATACTTTGAACTACTATGGCAATACTCACAAACACCCTTAGTTACATCAATACTTGCCCCACACTTATGACATTTTATCTTATTAAATCCATTTTCTAGTTTTACAATATCATTAGTATTCTTTTTCATTATATAAGTATCTTCAATATATTTAGCCTTAAACTTATTATTTATAAAATAAACAATTCTAACATAAGCCTTAACCTTAACAAAGTAATCATCATTTAGATGATAATCTAAAAACGAATCATAATCCAAAATATCATAATCAATAATATCAGCACTACTATAATACTTATTACTAACCTCATAATTTAAATTATTAAAAAATGTTTTCTTATTAATTTTCGTTCTTGACCAAAACTCCATTTGTTTTTTATTTTCTTTATCTTTATATCTTTTTATAGGTTCTAAAATAACATAAGCATCAACTATATAAAAGAAATAATAAAGTATCATGGCTAAAATACTTCCATAAATAAATACTTTAGCAATATCATATTCATTAAAAGTTCGCGATATATTTTTTAACAAAATAAACATAAAAATAATACTTACAACATAATCAACAATCCCCGTTATAAATAAATAAGCCGGATTTCTTAATACTCTATCATAGTGATATTTACTTCCTAAGTCTTTGTCTTCATAATCTATATTATAAATCGTATGGCAGTAAGGACACCCATTTACAAAGTCCCTTAACTTACCTACCATTCCGCAATTTAAACATTTATAATCTTTAGCATTATCCTCACTTTGAATATAGGAATATTGCATTCTGGTATCAAAGTTTTTTTCTATATAAAGTAGTTTATTATTATAATAATAATCTTTTTCGCACCTTATACCATCTTTAATGTTATCATTTTTACTATTATTAGTATTTCTTTCTAAAATTTCTTTATCAACTATATATTTAGTCTTAATATTTATATTTAATTTTTCTAATTTTTTTCGATTAGTATCCGATATTAGTGGCATTTTTATAACTCCTAGCGATTATTGTTATTATTATTATTGTTGTTATTATTTGAAGAAGAACCCCCACTAGAACTCCAACTACTACCACTAGAATTACTAACATATATATGATGATATATACTAAATGATTTATTATTTAAGTAAATTCCATCAATGCTAGCATCAATGCAATCAGCAGAAATAACAGTACTCTTACTAATACCATCTTTAAAAATCAAAACAATTGAATTACCACTACATCTTATATCACCATTAGGATTATCTCTTAAAAAATTATAAATAGTTTCTAAATCTTCTTTCGTAATATTATAATGTTTAGTAAGTTCTACACAGCGTTTTTTTCTAATTAATTCTTCATAAGTTTCTGGCTTATCAAACATCTTAAAACATCTCCTTATCTATATAATAAAATTCTATATTTTGAAATGGTAAATTTATGGCTTGAATATGATAATAAGCATTTTCTTTTTGTTTAGTATAATGATAATCTCTTAAAGCGGCTGTCGTAAAAAATATGTTATTAGGACTATCTACTGAATAAGCTTTCTTATACTCTTTAATAAAATTAGATATGTCATAACAATAATAATCACTTTTTAAAGATAGACTATCATCTAAAATGCCTTTATAAATTTGCCAAGTAGCAATATGTCTTTGTTTAGTTCTTCCCTCATCACCATATTTAACTAAATTTCCCGATAATAACATTATATATAAAGAATTATTTTCAGGATAATCACATCCTTCCTTGATTAAATTCTTTTTCATAAATATTTCCACTTTAGATTCTTCCGTTATATAAACTATATCTCTATTTTTTTTTATAATCTGTGATTCTAAATTATAATAATTACCATCAATTCCTAAAATAAAACTATCTTTATCATATATATATTTTAAGTTTCTATCTTGGGATATTATTTCTTCTAAAGTTGGATAATCTACATTCCTAGCAGAATTAGATAAATATTCATTTGGATTTTCTAAACGCATCTTTTTTACATATTCATAAACAAATTCATTATTAACATCTTTAGTATAGTTTCTATCTTGATACATTTTTTGTTGTAACAAACAGGTATAACTTTTATTGGTTTTATAAGTATTTTTAACAAAAGGACACCCTGTTTTACAAAGATAAAGATATCCACATTTACTACATTCTTTATTAAAAGACATAATATTATGATTTTTAAATATCATTTTTTGTGCATTATCTAATATCTCAGCCACCGAATTACTATAAATATTGCCATAAAAGTAGTTAGGATTTTTCTGTCCTCTAACACATGAATAAATATCACCATTTTTTTCTAACAAGAAAAACTTTTCGCCACAATTATCACAGTTAGAACAATATCCCGGTCCAAACTCATCAAACCACGGACCATTAACGCCATAATCTAAATCGGTATTATCAAATTCTTGATGCATTCTATTATATAAATTTAACTGTTCTTCTTCACTAATATGATGTAAGATGCCATTAGAATTATAATCAAAGCCAATCATAAAATTAAAATCATTCATATCCAGACAAGTATTATTATGTAAATACTTTATATCATTAATTATGGCATCCAAATGCTTATAATGTTCTTTAAAAATAGTAGCCGACACTTTCTTTTTATTAGGAATGTCTTTCATTAATTCAATATTTTTCAAAATCTTATCTAAAGTCTTACCATTACCTTTAGTAACTCTATATTCATCATGTAAAGAAAGTGGTAAATCTAAACTTCCTGATACGGAAACATTAAACTCTCTTATCGTATCTATATGTCTATCTATTCCATATAAATTAGTTTTTATATGCGGTTTACTTACTTTAAAACCAGCCGCACTAATTAGTTCTTTATTTTTATCATAATAATCATTAATAAATTTTATTAAATCATAAAAATCACTATGAGATAAAGTAGTAACTTCACCCCCATGTAAAGATATATTAAAAGGTATAACATTTTGTTCTTTAAACTTATTTATGGCATATTCTAAAGTATCTAAAGGTTTCATTTTTTTAAATTCATCTTTAGTATTATCTTCTAAATAACAATATTTACAAGCCATATTGCACGCCATAGTGGGCACATATAATAAATGTATAAATTTTGTTGTTTCCATACTGCACCTCAACTTTTAATTAAAATAATTTACTTTGGTTGAACTTTCTTTAAAGGCTCTATCATTTACTGTCGTATGAATAGGTATTTTTATAGTTTCAAGTTTATAACATTGTCTAAATGCTGAAGAACCAATTTCGATAAGCTTACTATTTTTAGTTAATGTTACTTTTTCTAAATTATGATTACCATAGAAAGCATGACCCCCTATTCTAGTAACCTTATCAGGGATAGTAATTTCTTTTAACGAATAACAATTTTCAAAAGTATTTCCTCTTATCTCCGTTAAATTTCGGGATAATTTTACATATTCTAAAGAAGTAGCATTATAAAAGGTTTCTCCACCCATATATGTTAAAGTATCTGGTAAACTTATCTTTTTTAAGGAAATACAATTGTAAAAAGCACCACCACCTAAATATTCTAAATATTTAGGTATGTTAACTTCAGTTAATTTCCAATCATATTCAAAGGTTTGACCTCTTATCTCCTTTATAGTATCAGGAAGTGTTACTTTTTCTAAAAAATACATATTAGAAAAAGTATTTCCTCTTAAGGCTATAACTTTTTTACCATTATATTCTTCGGGGATAGTAGCACTCTTATAATTTAATAAACCATAGGCATAGAAACGAACTGCATAGCCATCACCTTGTTTTTCATAGAATATTTTGGGAGTCATAAAAATCATTAATGGTAAAAAGACTGCTACTAAGAAAGAACATATTTTAAATGTTAATAAGTTATCTTCAGTTAAACTATTTACCGTATTACTAATTATATTATCCATTTTTTCTGTAGGTCTAGCCTTTATCTCTTTAGCAATCGTTTTAACTAAATTAAATTTTCTACTTATTACAAAGAATATTATTAAAATAATAATACCTACAATATAAGTTAGTAAAGGAAAGTGGAAGAAAATCATCGATACATAAACAAACACCAAAATAGAAAATATTATACTTAAAACTTTTTTGCGTTTTAAAGTAGATAACGGCATTAATTTAGTATTTAAATCAATTTTTTGATTTTCTAATTCTATTTTTATATATTCTTCTAAAACATTATTTTCTGAACTATTATAAATATTTGAGAAACTAGTTGGTAAAACATATTCTTTTTTTATAATTGGAGCTTGTTTACCGGCATTATTTATTTGCAATTCAACCTCTTTTTTTACATCGGCCCCACAATTGGGACAAAACTTATCAATCGGTCTTAATTTTTCATTACATTTTGGACATTTTAAATTTTTAATAGCAGCCCTAATTACTTCTTCATTTTTCTTCTCACTAACCTTTATTTCTTCATCGCTAGTTGAAGAGACCAAAGGAGTCCTTTGAACATTATTGTTATTCAAAATCAACTCCTGTACCTTACTACTATTTTTACTTTTACCTTTTAACTTAAAAACAGTAGCGATTGGTACCACCAAAAAAGCCCCAATAAATACGGAAAGGAAGTCTAATATATACACATCTGGAGTCACAAAGAAATCACAAAACAATAAGAATACCACCCTAGAGATAAACAACATCCAAAAGGCTTTACTACTATCTTCTAAAGGTAACAATCTTGACAAAGGAAAAATAACAAAAATTGTCATGTGGATAGTTACAAAAGCTTCTGTAAATAACGCACTCCAAATTTTTGAATCACCAGAAGAAGCCAAAACCATAAACGGCACAAATAACAACCAAATAAACCCCATAATTTTTTTATTTAACTTCACACTAATCACCCTATACTTCATTTTTTATAGTTTAATTGTATCAAACATTAAGAAAAAAATCTTCCGTTAAATTAAAAAATTGCTCTTTAGTTAAAGCAATTTCTCTTATTCTTTTTCATACTTAAAGTTAAATTACTAGTTTTATTTATTATATCAATTTCTTTACTACTAAAAAATTCTCTATAAATATATACTTTATCTTCGCCCATAATGTTTATTTTTCTTCTAATAATTTCTTCAAAGTCCAAGTTTTTCATCTGTTCCATTAATTTCTCATTACATTTTAGCATTCTTCTTAAAGAATATGGCTTACCATCAGTAACCATGACAGTAGTATCTAATCCTTCGTTTCCTTTAATTTTTAAAACTTTTCCATCAAATTCGATATTTTGACAGAATATAAAGGAAAAATCTTCATCTTCTAAAGTAAATCGTTCTTCAACTTGATTATCTAGAGTAAGTTTAGCAAGCATACACATATAAAGTAATACATCAACCTTATCAAACCCTAATAAAAAAAGGGCCGAAATTATATTTTCTGAATTTATTTTTTCCATAAAACCTCCATCTTCTATTAACTATTTCTTTAATTTTCTTATCTATTCATGCCTCTTTGCTCATCAATATCATAGAAACTTACACTTGAATCGATTATTTTAAAATTTTCTTCTTGTTCTTTTAATCTCTTCTTTTCGCTTTGATATCTCTTTTCAAATTCATCATATAAAGGCTTATTATTTGCATAATTAATATTCGGGTCATTTTCGTCATAAATAAAATCAGCATCTAAAATAACAAAATCCCCTTCTTCTAATATTTTTATTCCTCTTTTAGTCCCTAGTCCTAAAACATCTTCAGATGGATACAAATTATCTTGCCAATGGATTATATTTTTTCTATTTAATCGTCCAACATTAGAGCCTTTTATATCTGTCCACTTTAGACCTAAATTGCGTAGATTTTTAAATAATTGATATATCTCCTCTTTACTAGGTTTTATACTTGTATCTACCCGTTCAGTAACCTCCACAAAACATTTCTCACCATTTATATTGAATTCTTTACGAAGTAATGGAGCTACTATATATGGATTATTAGGAAAACTTTTTGTGATTCTATTGCCTAATTTAATGACTTTATCGCCAATTAATAATACTCGTGAAAAACCGCCACCATTATAAGTAATATCAGAAAGCTTTACTTTCTCATTTTTCATGACTTCTAGTATTATTAATTTAATTATTTCTCTTAACATTGGTTCATTTATTTTCAAAAGGTAACCATATTTACAAAATATAGAATTTATTGCTTGCTCTTCGTTATTATCAATATAATTTTTCACTTGTAAAAGTGCAATAGGATTGTATTTAACAAAATTCATTAAACTATATAAGTTCTTTGAATTTCTCATGATTAAAGTTAAATTTTTATAAATTACTTGCCTATTATCTCCTTTATATTCAATTAATGAATAAGGAATATCATGTTTGTTTTCAACTAACAAATTCAAAAATTTTCTTTGATTAGTTTCGTTCATCCTATTTAAAAAACTTAGATAAAAATCCATACTCAAATTTATAGTTGATAATATTTTTAAAATATCATCATCAATAAACTCATCAAATTTATTTTGTTCATCACCTAAATAGTTCCAAATATTATCGAATAACTGTTCAACACCATCGGGATATGGATACTTTTTTAACCCAGCAACAAATTTTTCTTTAAAATTTGGCTGCTCTACAAATAAATTAATATTCAATGAAAGAATATCTATATTTGACATAACAATATATTGAAGTATTTCATCAAAATGATTAACTATTATTCTAACATTTCTATTTCTGAATAATAAGCTACATAAATTTTTTAAAATAAAGTCACTTAAATTACAAAAAGTATCATGACAATAGCTTGCTGTTTTATTTTCAAAAGCTTGCTGTCTTAACAACTTTGCTTTCCCAAGCAATCTCATCAATTTTCTTTCAAACATATTCTATCACCAACTATCTTATTACAATTATAACATTAAAATCCATTTTTAAAAATTTCTATTATCAAATTGCAAAAAATGAATTAATAATCATATTTTTACTTATTTTATTCTAAACTTGATAACATTTTTGAGTTGGTTCTATTGCTTTTTTGACCTAACGCTTCTATAATATCCTCACCATTTTCCCATAAATATTCTACATCAAAAAAGTATCAACAAATTGCTGATACCCTTAAAAATATATTTTCAATGTTTTATTTTACTATAATATTCTACTCCAGAATAGGTTCCATCTTTATTAAGTCTTCTATTAGCAATATAACCATCTTTTTTAAACCCAGCCTTTTCCATTACTCTAGATGATTGCTTATTTAATTCATTGCAAGAACACTCAACTAAATAATATCCACTTTCTAACAAATAATCTGATACAGCCTTTAATGCTTCTGATGCATAACCCCTTCCCCAATAAGCATGCAATATTACATAACCAACATTACAATAGTTATGTTTTTTTTCAATTCTGTTTACAGATATATTTCCAATAGGAGTATTATCACCTTTTAAAGTAATTACCCATTTTTCATATTTTGAATCATCCGCATTTTTAATCCAATCTTTAATACATTCTAGTTCTTCTTCTTTTGTTAAGTTAGGAAACTTTATATATTCTGCCAATCTATTATCAGTTAATACTTCATATTGCATATCTATATCGGTTTCTTCATATCTTCTTAATATTAATCTTTCTGTTTCTAATTTTGGGCTTAGCATAATATCAACTCCTAAATATATTTTAACATTAATTATCAAAAAAAAGGATGTCTACATTTAAAATGTTAACTACATCCTTTTTAATATTTCATAAACAAGTTATAAAACTCGAACCAGTTTGTAATTTTTATAATTATAAGCTTTCTCTTATTTTATACTACTTCCCACAGCATTGCTTATATTTCTTTCCCGAACCACAAGAACTTTGTACTCCCATATTATCTGTATTATTTGTATTTATAATATTACCTGTATTTCAGGCTTTTCCAGACTAGGTAACATCTATATTATTTGTATTATCTGTACTATTTATATTATAAATATTTCTCTACTGTGGATAAATTGTGGACACCGTCCACATCCGTTCACTGATAACATTATACCATATTTCAAAGTTCAATAAATTGTGCGAATTGTAAAATCATACATTTGTGTTTTTTCTGTTCATAATTATATACTATATATTAAGATTAGTCAAACTACTGAGATATCGTTTTATCAGATATATTATTTTTCCTTAATTATATTTTTACTGCAAATATAAGTTACTAAGAAGTATCCTCCA
>CAKOMH010000060.1:0-8397 GCA_934096595.1 uncultured Bacilli bacterium
CTTTTAGCAAAATTCACAAATAAATTTAAAAAAATAGGCACATTCTTTTTAGAACATGCCATTTTGTCAACAATCTGGGTATTAATATAATTAATAGTATTAGTATTGTATCCATTTTACTCCTATTTTACTTAAAGTATTTCTTTTTTTACTAAATTTTCTCTTAATTCATCGGCTTTATTATAATCTTTATTAGCTTTCGCTTCTAACCACTCTTGATAAATATTCTTGTCATCAACACTTAAAGTTTTTAAGTCATAATGAAGTCCTAAAATATTAATGATTAAGTTAATTTTATCATAAAGTGAACCAATTTCTCCATTACTGCGAAGAGCCATATTTAATTCTTTTAAAAGTTCTAAAAGATAGGTAATTAAATTTGGGGTATTAAAGTCTTCGTCCATAATCTTGTTAATATTTTCATCTTGAGTTATTTGATTAATTAAAGTGCCATCTATTTGAATTTGGAGATTAGCTTGTTTTAAGGTATTATAAATTTTATCATCTAGCATGCTACATTCTTTAAATAATTCTTCTTTGATATTGAATGGTAATCGATAATGGGTTTTAAACATAGCAAGTTTTACAACATTAGCCTTATTATTTTGAATAAAATCTTTAGCTAAAATAAAGTTTCCTAGGGATTTACTCATCTTAATGCCTTCTACATTAATATGTCCATTATGCATCCAAAATGTGGCAAGGTGATTATTATTCAAGGCCATACTTTGGGCAATTTCGTTTTCATGATGAGGAAATTTCAAATCAACGCCACCACCGTGAATATCTATCTTTTCACCGAAAAGACTATTTATCATAACGACACATTCTGTATGCCATCCCGGAATACCCTCGCCCCAAGGAGATGTAAAATGTTCGCCTTCGGTTGATTTACGCCATAAAGCAAAATCTAATGGGTCTTCTTTTTTTTCATCAATTTCTAAACGAGCACCACTTTCTAACTCAGATAAAGTATTGTTAGAAAGACAACCATAATCTTTAATTTTACTTACTCGGAAATAAACATCACCATCAACTTCATAAGCAAAACCTTTTTCAATTAGTTTTTGAATAAAAGTGTAAATGTTATCTAAATTTTCTATAACTGTTGGATGAACATCAATTTTACCACATTGATAATTTTCTAAATCTTTTAAATAGGCGGCAATAAATTTGTCGGCAACTTCTCTTTCAGTAATTCCAAGTTCTTGGGCCGCTTTAATAATTTTAGGATTGATATCGGTAAAGTTAGAAGCATAGGTTACTTTGTATCCTAAATATTCCAAATAATTTCTTACCATATCAAAGGTTATAACTGGACGCATGTTTCCAATGTGAACATAGTTATAGACAGTTGGTCCACATACATACATGCTTACTTGGCCTTCTTTTATAGGCTTAAATTCTTCTAATTTATCAGTAAGTGAATTATAAATACGCATATTATTCCCTCTTTCTAATTAAGAAAATCATACCATTAATTTATGAAATTTAAAAGAAAAATTACCATATTCTATATTAATCTGTTAATTTTTTGGTAATTTCTTGATAATTTTTAGTAATGTTTCATAAATTTTTAAGCCATGAGTGTAAGCAAAATAGGCTCTCTTGTTTATAACTAAATCAAATTCGCCAATATATTCGATTACAAAACCACCATAACCCCTTTTATATTCATATACACCATATTCGGGAGTATTAGGAATAAAATTACCGGAAATGCCGCCAAAGTCATAGTAGTTCATCTTTTTTTCAAGGGCATATTTTATCATTTCTACCTGCATTTTATAAGGGGCCATAAAAGGAAAATACTTAGCATAAGTTCCCCCATATACATAATTAAAACGGTCTTTATCAAAAATAAACACGCCGGCACTTAAAGGTATCATGTTTCTTTCATCTTGTTTTACATTTTCCAAAACATTTTCATCAATACTATATTTACCCATCTTAATATCTTCTAAAAATTTTTCTTTATCTAAATAGATTAGACACATTCGTATAATATCTTTTAAATTGTCTTTTAAAGTTTGATAATAACAGAGTGCTCTATCACTATGATGTTGCCTTTGGGCAGTACTTTCCATAATATCTTTAAAATCTTTGATTGTCTCATCAGTTACATCTTGAATAACTAAGGGATATTTTAAGGCCTTTTTGATACTGCGTTTACATCTAGTATTCATATCCTTAGTTAAATCAGCAAATGTTTTATTTTGAATGTCTAAGGCATAAGACCATCTAAATTGAGCCTCATCGGTGTATCCAATAGTAAATCCTCGATGTTTTGCTCCTTGTTTTTCTAGGAATTCAACAAAATTTTGTTCGGTTTCATTACCTATAGTTTGACCTTCTTTATCATGTTTGGCATATAGAATTAAAGGGTCAAATTTAAACATAATAGCTTTTTTATTTTTTAAATAATTTTTCATTTCTTGCAAGTAAAACTGATAAACTTTTTTGCGATCAGTACCATTTTTCAAAAGAGGTCCCCGAGGAGCATAATATAGATATTTATTTAAAATTTTTTTGACTAAAACTAAGCTTAGAAGAATTGGCCTATTTTTATCATCAAAAACGGCTGTATAAAAGTTATTCCAGCCTGTTTCTTTTTTTACCTCGCCCCATGAAGGGTTTTGGTAAAAGTTATAATTAAAATTATCACGATAAGCTAAAAATTCTTCCTTGGTAATTATTTTAAATTGCAAGGTAATTCCCCTTTTCTAATTAAAATTGTTTATATTTTAAACATTAAAACGGAATAGAACAATATCGCCATCTTGCATGATGTAGTCTTTACCTTCTAAGCGTAGCTTACCAGCTTCTTGAACGGCTTTTTCACTACCTAATTTTTCTAAATCATTAAAGCTGGTAACTTCGGCTTTTATAAATCCTCTTTGAAAATCACTGTGAATTAAACCGGCACATTCGGGAGCCTTCATTCCTTTTTTAAAGGTCCAAGCACGGCATTCATCTTTGCCAACGGTAAAGAAGGTTTGTAAACCAAGTAAATAATAAGTGGCAAAAATCAATTTATCAAGGCCACTATTAGCAAGTCCTAAATCGGCCATAAAGGCTTTTTTATCGTCATCACTTAGTTCAGCTAGTTCGCTTTCCATTTTTGCACACATGACAATAACTTGAGCATCATCATTTTTAGCATACTCTTTAACTAATTTTGTATACTCATTTTCACCAATTATACAATCATCTTCGGAGACATTAGCAGCATAAATGATAGGTTTTTGGGTAATAAAATTAAAGTTTTTAATCAATAATAATTCATCATCATTAAACTCAACTCTTCTTAAAGGAATATTATTCATTAAAGAATTTTCGCATTTTTTTAAGGTTTCATATTCTAAAACAGCATCTTTTTCCTTAGTAGTTTGAGCTTTCTTTTCAATCTTAGAAATTCGATTAGTTACAATTTCTAAATCAGCTAAAATAAGTTCAACATTAATAATTTCGATATCACGAATTGGGTCGGTTTTTCCTTCAACATGAATGATATCAGCATCATCAAAGCAACGAACAACCTCAACAAGACAGTCGCATTCACGAATATGGGATAAAAATTTATTCCCTAGTCCTTCGCCTTTAGCTGCTCCTTTTACTAAACCAGCTATATCCGTAAATTCAAAAGTTGTAGGAATTGTTCTTGATGGTAAATACATATTTTCTAAAAATTCTAAACGCGTATCAGGAACAGTTACAACGCCAACATTTGGTTCGATAGTTGCAAACGGATAGTTAGCTGCCAATATATTCTTTTTTGTAATTGCATTAAATAAAGTAGATTTACCAACATTTGGTAGGCCTACGATTCCGGCTTTCAAAGCCATAATACCACTTCCTCTTTGTTAATTATAAATAAAATGGACTAAAAAGGCAATTTATTTAACCATTTTTACCTAATAATTTATATCATTTAGTTTTTTTGCGCCTTTTTATTACTTTTCTAATTATTTATTTTTCGCATAGTTATTTTAAAATCTTGAAATCCAAGTGATTTATATAGGTTTCTAGCTATTTTATTAGCATATAAAACATTTATTTCAATAAAGGCAGGATTTTCTTTTTTTAATAAATTTAAAGAATATTCTAAAAGTTCTTTAGCATATCCTTTACGACGATAGGTTTCTTCAATATAAAGTCCATCTATTAGATAACCAGTATTTTCATCTTTTATTATTTTTTTTAAGAATGTATATCCGATTATTTTTTTATCAACAATATAACCAAGTAATATATTTTTTTCATCTTTTATAACATTTTGAAAATAATCCTGCACCACAAAGTTTTTGGGTAGCAATTTATCATATTCACTTTCGTTTAGTATCAATTTAGTTAGAAGACCATCGCATATCTTAGCATCTTTGGTTGTTATTATTCTTTTAATCATATTTTTCTCTTGTTTCTATTTCTTATATCTTTTCTATAATTTTTTTCTATATTAAATTATAAATTTTATTTATAGTTTTATTATTCTTTGGGTAAATCAATATTGGCAAGACCACCCATATTGTATGCGGTGTAACCTAATTCTTTTAATTTTTCTAAAGCCGTGGCTGCTCTTTTTCCCGAACGACAATAAACTAATATGGTTTTATCTTTATCTATCTTAACGGTTTGGGCGGATATTTTATCATAAGGTATCAAGATGCTGTTAACTATATGTTTTTCGTTATATTCTTCTTGGGTTCTAACATCTAAAATTATATAATTGTCTTCAGCTTGAATATTTTTTATGGCTTCTTTGGTTAGAAAGCCATTATTATCGAATGTAATTTTAGTATCGCTATTTTTATTACTACTACATGCACAAAGTAGGCAAATTCCTGACAAAAGTAGTAATCCTTTAATAATTTTTTTCATTTTTTAACACTTCCTATTACTATTATAACATTTATTTTATTTAAGTTTTAATAAATCAAAAAAGATTTAACCATCCATTAGTTAAATCTAGATTGTAGGCATAACGCCAATACCAATTGGCAAACCAACTAAGTACCAAATAATTGATAAGACTAGGAAGACAACGCCAGCTGCTAAGGCATATTTCTTTTGATAATTTAAAATCTTAAATATACCAATTGGATTATCAGCGGTATTGTATTTTTCCATATAAGCTAAATAGATTACAAAGTAAGCCATAATTGGGGTTAAACCGTAAGTCATACTTTCCGCAAAACGGAAAATCACTTGAATAAATTCTGGACTGAAGCCGACATTCATTAAAGTTGGAACACAAGTTGGAGCAAGAATAGTCCATTTATTAACGGTGTTTGGCAAAAGAATAGTTGCTAAAGCAGTGCCAAAGAAGAACATTAACAGTAAAGGTATGCCTGTAAATTTGCAGTTACTTATTAAGTTGCCAATTAATGAAGTGGCAACAATACCAATATTAGTCTTTTTAAACACATTAATTAAGATGGAAGATAACAATATTAAAATAATTGTTCGACCTATGCCATCTAAAGAATGGGTTAAGTAATCGCAGAAATCATTACTACTCTTAATACTTCTAGAACCAAGACCATAAAATAAGCCAAGGATAACAAACCAAATGGTTACAATGAAAACAAAGCCTTGGGAAAAGAAGGAATTAGGATTAAATAATTTATCTATATAAAGTTTTTGAGAATAATCTAGTAAGTTTCCACTTAAAGGTAGATTTGGAATTATATTATAGATAAAGATTAAAAGATATATGATCCCAAAAGTTCCCGCAAAAATTAAGCCTCTAATATCTCTTTTAGCTAACTTGAATTCTTTTTTTTCATCTTTAAATTCGTATTTAGGAACATCATTTACACTAAATTTTTCAGCAATATAGGTTATAACGGCCGAAGAAGCAAAAATAGCAGCTGTCATAATAATAAAGTAACCTAAATAATTTAAAGTATAAGAAGAATCTAAAATATGAGCAGCATCTAAAGTTAGAGCATCTAGGCTAGAATCTACGCTTGTTTTAAATACACTCAATCCAGTTCCGCAAGTAAGGGCAGCAAAGCTTATAACAATACCATGCAAAGGGTTGCGGCGGCCATAGTAGAACAGTAACGCACTTAATGGTATCATAACCACATAAGCAAGATCGCCACCGATTGATGAAATTATACAGATAAGCGCTAAGACAAAAGTTATTGTTTTCTTTTGAAATTTTCTTGTTAGTAGTGAAAATGTTGTTTTTAAGAATCCACTTTTATCCATTATACCAATACCGATTAAAATAATAATTAGCATTGATAAAGGGGTAAAGGATGCAAAGTTAGAAACGGTTGACTGGAAAATATATTTTATACCGCGAAGGCTTAGCAAAGATTCTACAGCAACCCAATTACCTTCTGCGGGATTAGTAGCGCCCACACCAAATAAGGCAAGAATCCCACTTAGTAAAATAGCTAAGCCAATTAGAATCATTAAAGTCATTATGGGATTTAAAGATACTTTATCTTTTTTATTTTGCATCGTTATCACCTAGAACTTTCTTTAATTTTTTATTAAATTCTAAACGGTCAAGCATAACTTCACGGCCACAATTGACGCATTTTATTTTAATATCAACACCTGTTCTTACGATTTGCCAAAGATTAGTCCCACAAGCATGAGGCTTTTTCATTATTACTTGGTCGTTTAATTTATATGTCTTGTCCATGGTGCACCTCGATTTGTGGATATGGAATTTTTATATTATCTTCTTCAAATGTATTTTTTATAATTCTTAAAGCATCTCTTTTAATTTGCCATTGTCTATCTGGGAGACTTTGAATTTTTATAAGATAAGTAACGGCTGAATCACTTAAAGATGATATTCCTAAGTATGCTACTGATTTTTTGACAACATAATTAATTTTTTCAATTTCCGGTATAATTTTTTTTAGGGAATTTTCAACTTTTTCAGTTGGTTCTTCATATGCCACACTAACTTCTAAGAAAATACTTTGTTTAGCTTGAGATAAGTTAATTACTTGATTAACATTACGGTTAGCAAGGATTAAAATTTTGCCATTAAAATCTTTAATTTTAGTGCTTTTTAAACCTAATTCAATTACTTCCCCAGTAAAGTTACCAAATGTTACATAATCACCTACTACATAATAATTTTCTAAAATAATACTTACGCCCCCAACAAAATCTTTTAAGGTATCTTGAAGTGCTAAACCTAAAACGGCTGATAAAACACCTAATCCCGCAATGATTGATTTTGTATCAATACCATAAGCATCAAGAATTATAATAACAACAATAACAATTATGACATATTTAAAAATATTGGAACATAAGTCAATAATAGTTCTTTTTTTCTTTTGTTCATAAGAGTTTTTGCCATCGTTTAATTTCAACATTTTTTGTAAAGCACTGTTTATTCCCTTACAAGCTATAATTCCTAAAAAGATAGCAATTATAGGAGTATAAACTTGCTTAGTTCTAATAATTTTTAAAATCGTTTCTAATATTTTCATAACTATCCTTCAATTTTAACATCCATTAATTCTAAAATTCTTTGTAGTTCCAATTGTGAAGAGTATGGTATTTCTATTTTTTTACCAGTTATTTTTACTTTGATACCGAATTTTTCACGCATGGCATCTTCATAGATATGGTTAGTATTTAAAGTGTCATATTGTTTAAACTCGAATAAAGTATTTTCGTCTTTTTCTTTTTTAATTTCTTGGTCATGAATATCACGAGTAATATTTTCAATAGCGCGAACATTTAAATTTTCATTAACTATTTTGTTAGCAAGACGATTAATCTGGTCATTATCTTCTAATTTTGATAAAGCTCTAGCATGCGACATTGATAGTTTGTTATCTTCAACATATTTTTTCGTATCATCAGGAAGTCTTAGAAGTCCTAAGCTATTTGTAATGTAGCTGCGGCTTTTGCCAAATTTTTTAGCTAATTCATCTTGAGTAATATTACTGCTTCTTAAGATACTATCATAAGCCATCGCTTCTTCAATTGGATTTAAATTTTCTCTTTGAATGTTTTCGATTAGAGCAATTTCCATCATTTGTTCATCATCGAAATCTTTAACGATTGCAGGGACGGTTTCTAAGCCCGCTATTTTAGCAGCTTTAGTACGGCGTTCACCAGCAACTAATTCATACCCTTTTATACTTTTTTTAACAATAATTGGTTGAACAATACCATGTTCTTTTATAGATGAGGCTAACTCGTTTAGAGCTTCTTCATCAAAAATTTTACGAGGTTGGTAAGGGTTGGAACGAATTTCACTGATTTTTATTTCAACAATTTCATTTGGTTTAGCTTCTTCGACTAAGCCTTTTTCAAAATTATCAAAATCAATGCGTTCATTGGTAAATAATTGTTCTAAACCTTTACCTAAGGCTTTTCTTTTAGTTTCCATCTCTACTAATAACCTCC
>CAKOMH010000061.1:0-8330 GCA_934096595.1 uncultured Bacilli bacterium
GAATTGGTACCCCAATTCCAAGCCCAACTATTGCTGCCATGTATCCATTTATTTTTGATAGCGTTAAAGATGTAGGTAATTCAACCTTATTTGGTGTAGATTATTCTGGTGGTGTAGTTTTATTCAACCAATTCTTATATCAAGTAAAAAAAGAACATAATAGAAACAACGGAAATATGATTATTTTAGGTACTTCAGGTTCCGGTAAATCAACTGCTGCTAAATTATTACTTCGTAGTCATATTCGCAATGGCTATAAAGTTGTAGCCATTGACCCAGAAGGTGAACTTGAAGATATGGCTAGATTCCTAAATGGTGATTTTATCGATTTGGGTAAAGGTGGTCAATTTGGTATGATTAACCCGCTTGAAGTGGTAATGGATGCCGATGAAGAAGATATCGCTCAAGGACTAGGTTATACTATTTTAACAAGAGCCATTCAATCGCAAAAAGCCTTTATGAAATACTATTCACCAGATATTGAAGAAGATGTCCTAACTATGTTTAGTGAAGTATTACAAGATACTTATAGAAGATTTAAGATTGATTTTAATACTGATTTTTCTAAGTTAACAAGTAATGATTATCCAACATTTGATGATTTATACGCCACTATCCGTGGACGATTATTATCAATGCCGGATAAAACTAGAGAAAGAGATGTTCTAGAAAGATTAGAACTTAAAATAAGACCATTTACAAATGAATTAAGATATTATTTTAATGGTCATACAACTTTAAATATTAATAGTGATTTTATTGTCTTTAATATTAGAGATTTAATGAATAGTGATGATAATATTAGAAATGCTGTATTCTTCAATATCTTAAAATATGCTTGGGGTTTATGTTTAGATAAATCTGTAACATCAGTATTATCCGTAGATGAGGCTCATGTATTATTATCATCAAGAAATGAATTAGGAGCCGAATTCTTAGCCCAGATTCAAAGACGCAGTCGTAAATATAATAGTGGTACTATTATAATTACTCAACAACCAACTGATTTTGCAGCACCAAACCTTATTATGCATGGTAAGGCAATATTTGATAATGCTTCATATTATTTAGTCATGGGATTAAAAAAACAAGCTGTTGATGATTTATCATTATTAATAGATTTAAACGAAGCAGAAAAGAATAATATTAAATATTATAACCAAGGTCAAGGCTTATTTATATGCGGTTCAAGGCGCATGCAAATATATGTAATTTGTACTAATGAAGAGCTTGATTCCTTTGGATCTGGTGGTGGATTATAGAAAGCAGTTTTTACTGCTTTTTTTAAATAATTATGATAAAATAAAGTGGAAATAAGGCGGTGAAGTAAATGAACAATGGGGATGAAAATAAAACTGAAAATGAGTTATTGGAACAGAACCAAAATGAAGAGCAACCGAGTAGCCATAAAAGAACACCAGCACAAGGTATAGTAAAGGTTCTGGCAACAGGAGCAGGTGCCGCAATTGGTGGTAAAACAGGAGCCAATATCGGTTCTAAAGTTGGTGATGCAATTAATAATCAAAGTCAAAATCAACAACCAATCCAAAGTTCAGGACCAGCATTAAATAAGCCGAAATTAGATAATCAAACAGACTTACAAAATAACGAACAACTGCCAAGTTCTTCGCTACCACTAGACAATGAATTACAAGAACCAACTACAAGTAAAGGAATAAAAAAAGGAGAGAATGACTTAATCACTCCTTCTCCAAAATTGCCTAAGCAGGAAAAGAAACCCATAGGGCAACAGCCAACTATTGGCGGTAAAAATCCAACAAAAAATAAATATGCTAATTTTTTAAATAAGCACAGCAAGCATGCTGATGGCAGTAATGACGACAAAAAAGATAATGGCGAGATACAGGATAAGAAAGAACAAAATCCTCTAAAAAAATTAAATCCTTTAAGAAGAAGTAGATTACTTAAAAATGAGAAAAATAGTGAAGAAGAACCAGAATCCGAAGAAGAAGCAGCTAAAAAAGACCTAAAACAATTTGGCAATGTTTTAAAATTTGCTGGTGGATTATTGTCAGGTATTATGGGCGCTCTAGGAGCAGTTGGAACCTTCATTATTACACATATAGTTTTGATATCGATTATTTTAGTAATTGCTTTAGTAATGATTCTTATTTCAACAGTTATTACACTACTTGTATCGTTTTTTCAATATGGTAAAGAAGAAGATGGCACCGTTTGCTATACAACGCCAAGTTGCAATCAAATTGTCATAAAAAGTGAAGAAGGCGATAAGACATATTCACTGGAAGATTATATAGCTGGCGCTATTGTTAATTATTATGATCATGATAGTTATGCCGTACCGGATGCTGATGTAGACCAAAATTTATTAAAAGCTTTTAGCGTAATCATACACTCAGATATAGCGGCATATTCTGACTATGATTACACGACCGAAACTTGCACTGTTAATGATTCATCAAGATTTAAAGACATATATATTCCAAATGAAAATAAAGACGGCGAAGATGTTGATAATTCAGAAAATGGTGATGAATCAGAAAATACAGATGATACTACAACTGATTCATCAACGGAACAAACAGAAGAAGAATTAGAAAAACAAAAGAAAGATAAATATTATACACAAGCTAAAACAGCTGCTAGTAGTGTGTTGTCAGAAGTTGTTGATATATATACTCAAAGAGTAAATATATTTTATGACGGATATATAAGTACGCTTAATACATCTTCTGTAACAGGAAATGATTATAAATCTATTATACGAGAATATATAAAAAATAGTCCAGATTATGAAACTGTAAAAAATGACAGTGTTATATCGGAAACTGCAGGTGATAATGAAGATACTATTGATGATAATGATGGTGAACCAATTGGTATTTATCCAGTATGCGGATTTCAAAAAAAGGATAGTAATAATGACAATATTGGAACAATTGTTATAAATGATTTATGCTACCAAGTAGTAGTAACCGACAATATGGTTGGCAAAGTGGCAGGTCATTCAGAAGATTATTCAGGTGTTTATTCATATAATCAATTTATTGAGGGAGTAGTTGCAAATGAAACAGGATATGGTTGGAATAAATATCCAGATATCTTAAAAGCTCATGCTGTGGCAGCTAGAACTTATTTTTACAATACGGTAAAAAGTGGCTCTAAATATGGTAGCATAGATGGAAATACTTGTTATTTTACTACAAGTACTTATAGCATGGGCTTTAAAAAAAATACCGATTCAGCAATTACACAAGCCGTTAATGAAACCTCTGGAGAATATATTATGGTTAATGGACAAATTTCTAAAGAAGCAAGATGGGATGCTTTTGGGTATTCTAGTAAAGATGATAATTATTACACTCTTAGACAAAAAGGATTAAAAATTCCTGTTAATTGGATTGAAAGTAGAATTTCTAAAGAAACAATAGCCTATGATAATAAACACAGCCATGGTGCCGGAATGAGCCAATGGGGAGCAGCATACTTAGTAATTGCTCAAAATAAGACTTACAAGGATGTAATTAAATTCTTTTATGATGCGGATATAGCTAAAGTAATTGGCGACTATATCATGCCCATTAATACATTCTCCAGAATTTCCGGAGAAGTTAATGATAGATGTAAAAATCCATATGTATTTGAAAAACATAGAGGTATAGATTTTGCAGCTGCCGCAGGAACACCAGTATATGCTGCCCATTCTGGAACCGTATCCAAACTATATCCAGGTGATACTAAAGAAGGAATAGGGGTTGCAATAAATAATGGTGATGGAACGACTAGCTATTATTTCCATTTTAGTAAAAGAGAAAATCTTGTTGAAGGTCAAAAGGTAGAAATAGGTCAAAAAATCGGAGAAGTTGGTAGCACAGGAGGTTCAACAGGCAACCACCTTCATTACCAAATGTTAAAAACTGGTACTAATGATGTTGTTCAGTCACGCGATTATTTACCATTAGATGAAAAGGGGTATACATGGTGTTACGGATCAAGAAAGCAAAAAAAATAATATTATTGTTAATTAGCATAATTTTCTTAAGTGCATGTGAAGCCAACTATACAATAACAATAAATAAAGATAGTATAAATGAAAAAATTGAGGTTTTAGATAATGTTAGTCAGAATAGAACTGTAACTGATATAATGGAAAATTATAAAAGAAAATATCCAGTATATGATGATGATAAGATAGAAGAATATGATAACTTGTATATAAAATACGATGGGGTTGAGTATTATAATCAAACTTATAATATTGATGACAATGGGTATCACTTATTCTATAACTATACTTATCCAATCGAAAAATTTAAAGAGGCTAATTCCATAAATTATACTTATAATTATAAGAATATTACATATAAGGATAATATATTAAAAATAGCTATTGGGGCAACCAATAATAATATGAAATATGATGAATATTTTACAAATCTTACAGTTAATGTAATAACAGATTATATTGTTTTAAATAATAATGCCGACTCAGTAATTGGCAATAGATATATCTGGTATATAAATAAAAATAATAATGATGAAAAATTAATAAATTTTGAAGTAGACTTATCAAAGACTCAAAGCGAAATTGATAAAGAAGAAAAGATAAAAGAAAAAAAGAATAACTTATTAATACCGGTTTTAGCAGGAGCACTCATAGTATATGCAATAATTATCTTTGTTATAATAACTAAAAGAAGAAAAAATGAGGGTTAAAATGAATAGAAAAATCAAATTAATTATTTTATTAATGCCAATGATCTTATTAAGTACAGGTTGTAGTGCTACTTATAAAGTTAATATAACTAATGAAAATATTGGAGAAATACTTGATATCAGTGAAAATAGAGATCAATTTGATAAGATTGCTTTTGAATATAAATATGGAAGTTTAGAAAATTATTCAAAATGTTATGATTGCCCAGATAATTATGTTAGTAAGATGAAAGAATATTATGTAAACAATTATTATACTAATAAAGATAATTTTAGTAGAGATAACAAAACTAGTAGTTATAATAATAGTAATGGTAATTATCTATTTGAGTTAAATAATAAAAAAGAATATTCATTAAAAAATAATTTACTAATTAATAATATTACAAAGGATAGCTTAATAATAAATGATAATAATATTATTCTGCATTTAGATAATATTCCTAATAATTTAGTTGAAAAAATTGATAATGTTAGTATAATAGTAACAACTGATTTACCAGTTGTTTCTAATAATGCTGATACTGTTGAAGATAATAAATATACTTGGAATTTTGATAAAACAAATTATATAACAAAGAGTGTTTCTTTATATATAGAAAGACCAAAAAAAGAAGAAGATACTAAAAAAAATAATACGCAAAAAAACAATAAATCTAAGAGTCATGGTCCAGCTTTTACCATAATTATTATGATTGGAGTTTACTTAGCTATTATTATTACTGTTATTAATTTCTTTAATAAAAAGAAAAAATTATTCTAGTAGTATTTTAACTATTATAGTATAATAAACATAGAAATTGGGTGTTGTAAGTGAAATTTAGAATATCAAAAAAAGACTTAATTATATTAGCGTGCTTTTTAGTATTTTTACTTTATTTATGCGCTATTGGGGTAATGAACTTTGTTACCTTTGGATCATCAGGAACACTTTGGGGATTAAATCCATTTCCTGCTTTTTCAGGCGCTTATTTAGGCTTAACATTACTACTTTATGTTGTATGTGTTATTGTTATTTTTGCTTCCGTTTCTTCTTATGTTTTTGAGAAAAAAGGTAAAAAAGGAATCGGCTTAGTTGTAGAAGATAAAGTAGAAACTGGTTATTCTTCTTGGGCCAAAGATAAAGATATTAAAGGTGATAGAGGCGTAACAGAAGTAGATTATACTGCTCCAACCGTAAATGCTGCGGGTATCCCTTTGATTTATGATACTAAAAAACATAAAGTATGGGTTGATAATGGCGAATATCACACTGTTGTTATCGGGGCTTCTGGTTCTGGTAAATCCCAATGTATCGTTAAACCATTAGTTAACTTACTTGCTAAAAAAGGTGAATCAATGATTATCACCGACCCTAAAGGTGAACTTTACACATCAGCCGCTCATCGTTTAAAAGACTTAGGATATAATGTTATTGTATTAAACTTCCGTGATCCTTTAAACGGTAATGCTTGGAATCCCCTAACTTTACCATATCAATATATGAAAATGGGAAATATGGATAAAGCAACGGAGTTACTAGATGATGTTGCCTTAAATATCTTGTATGACCCCAATAACAAAGGCGAACCATTCTGGGAAAAAAGTGCTGCCGACTTCTTTTCTGGTTTAGCATTAGGACTTTTCCAAGATGCCAAAGAAGAAGAAATAAACATTAACTCTATTAGTTATATGTCCACCGTTGGTGAAGAGCGTTTAGGACCTTCTAACTATACAAAAGAATATTTTACTATGAAGGGTGAATCTTCATCAGCATATACATTTGCAGCAAATACCATTAACGCTCCAAGCGATACTAAAGGTGGTATTATGTCAACCTTTAGACAAAAGATAAGACTTTTTGCATCTCGTGAAAACTTATCAGAAATGTTAGGGCATAGTGATTTTAGTATTTTAGATATAGGGCGTCAAAAGACAGCAGTATTTATTGTTATTCATGATGAAAAAACAACTTATCATGCCCTAGCAACAATCTTTATTAAACAAGCTTACGAAACATTAATTGATGTGGCTCAAAAAAATGGTGGTAAATTACCAATTAGAACTAATTTTATTTTAGATGAGTTTGCCAACATGCCACCTTTAAAAGATGTTGATTCAATGGTAACAGCTGCCCGAAGCCGTGATATGCGTTTTACCTTCATTATTCAAAACTTTGCTCAGTTAAATGATGTATATGGTAAAGAAGTTGCCGAGGTAATTCGTGGTAACTGTGGTAATACTATCTATTTAATTTCTAGTGAGCTTGCGGCCTTAGAAGAAATAAGTAAAATGTGTGGTGAAGTTAAATCAAAAGATAAGGATAAAACCGCTTCCACACCATTAGTAACGGTAACCGATTTACAAAAATTTAAAATGGGAGAAGCTTTACTTATTAGAATGCGTAAAGGTCCTTTCAAAACTAAATTACAATTTGATTATAAGACTAGTTGGGGCTATCAACAAGTTGATGAACCTTTCCCACAAAGAGAAGCAAAGCCAGTACAATTATTTGATATAAAAACCTTTGTTAAAGAAAAGAAAAAAGAGCAATCTTTAAATAATCCCAATGCTAATAGTAATCCATTTGGGGGACCAAATCTTTTTGATAATCCTTTTGGCAGCTCTCCATTCGGTGGGTCTAGTCCGTTTGGTGGATCAACTAATCCTTTTGGACCATCTAATCCATTTGATAGTACCCCTTCCACACCAAAGAGTCCAACTGGTGGTCTAGATTTAGATGCTATGTTAAAAGACATTGATAAAAAAATTGCTGAATTAGATGCTGAAGAAGCTAAGCAAAAGGAACTAGAAGCTCAAAATAATAAAGAAAAATCTTCAGAAACTACTAATATTGAACCACCTAAGCCAACTGAGAATATTTCAGAGATTAAACCAATTGACTTAGGATTAGATAATAGTAAAAATCTTAAAGAAGAAAAGCCATTAAATAATAATAATATATTTGCTTCTTCAACTGATGATATTAACATTGATACAAAACCAGAGACTTCTAAAGTTTCAGTTAATACAGAACCGGAAGTAGAACAAATTTTGCCAAAAACAGAACCAGAATCTGTTAAAATTCCAAAGTCAGAACCGACAGAAGAATTAAATTTTAAAGTTCCTGATTTGGATACTTTATTAGCTAATTTAATTGGCAATGATACTGCAAGTGCTAAAGTAGTAGAGCCTAAAGAAGAGATAAAAGAAGCTAAAGTTGAACCTGTAGTAGAAGAAAGAAATCAGGTTTCTGAAATAGCTGTAGAACCCAAAATTGAAAAAGTAGAAGTAAAAGAAGAACCAAAAGTTGTTGAACCAGAACCAGTAGCTCCTTTAAAGGAAGAACCAGTAATTTCTAATGACATATTTGAAAACAATGATGAAGTTTTATTAGAAACACCAAAACCTGCTATTGGCGGTAGTTTAAGAGATATGCTTTATAATCCCGTGAATGCTAATGTTAATACAAATAGTGCTAACGAAAATAATAAATTTATTTCTACACCTAGTATTAGTGAAATAAAAAATAACGCTGAAACAAAACAGCATATCGAAGACAAAAAAATCGAAAATGAAGTTATAAAGAGTGAAGATAAACCTGTTATTAACATCAAACCGGAAGAAATAAAACCAGATAATAACACTATATC
>CAKOMH010000062.1:0-8183 GCA_934096595.1 uncultured Bacilli bacterium
ACACAGACAATTAAAATTATCTTTTGCTTTTTGTTCATCAGTTAAAATTCCTTTCTTGGCGCTATTATATCATATTCTTGTTTAATGAAGTAAAAATTTGGAAACATCATTACTTATTATCATATTTAGAAATATTATTTTTAATTTAATTGAATACTCTAGGACTTTAATTATTTTTTATGCCATAATAAAAAAGAACTCTGTTATAGAATTCTCTTGTAATAATTTCATAAAAACGGTAAATAAGTTTATCTACCCCTACCAGTTGATAGTTGGCTAGTTTTTTCAACTACTTTTCTTATAGTTTCAGCAGTTGGGGCATAATATTCTTGTAGAGTAATACCATAATCTTCCATTAGCTCTTCTTCATTTACATCTTCTAGTATTCCAATTAACTCGAGTAATTGGTCTTGGTAAATGTTTTTAGTACTTATTGTTTTATTAATAGCGCCTAAACTGCTTTTAACATCAAAATCATTTTCTTCTGGATTATTATATTCTTTAAACTCCATAAGTTACTCCCTTTAAATATCGATTAATATATTTTAACGAGATTTAACTCGATTAAATCTTAATGGCAGGGACAGAAGGATTTGAACCCTCGCGAACGGTTTTGGAGACCGTCATACTACCACTATATTATGTCCCTAATTTTTCCTTTGCTCTTCCATTATAATACATAATATATGATTTTAGCAAGGAAAAATTGCTTTTTACCTGTGGATAAGTCGTTAGTTATCCACAGGTTTTATTAAATTTATCAACTTTGAAGAAGGAATTACTATTTTAATTAGTCCACTTGCCCAAGGTGCTACTTGATATGGTGGGAAAGTTAAATGTAAACCTTCTTTATCAAAATAATATAAAGAGAAGTTTTCTAGTATTGGTTTAGTCCCTTCCTTTAACCAATTTTTATCTTCATTAGCGCCTATTTTTATTAATTCTTCATAACTTAATTTAGAAAGTATTTCTAAGTAATTATCATTATTAAAGAAATCTTTTAATTCTAGAATTTCACCACGCTTATTATAAGTAAATTGGTTATTTATTAGAAAATAATGAACACCACCAGTATAACTATATATAAAATATTGTAAATAATAAATACCATTATATTCGTGTAACTCATAATCAGTATAAAAGTCATTTTTTATTTCATTATAGTTTTCATACTGTTTAAATTCTTCTAACTTTTCATCTAACCAATCTTTAATCTTTTTATTAACATTAGGAAAAGGGGTTTCATAAATGTCTATTTTATAAGTATATTTATCAGTACTTTCTTTTACTTCATAAGCAAGAACAGGACTAGTTAAAATAAGAGATGATAGTATAAATAAAATCAATAATTTCATATAATCACCATTTATAGGATAACCAAAAAAGTAGAGATTATACTCTACTCTAGTTACAATATATTTTAACTATTTTTGATTAATTATTATCTTATCATTTTGATAATCAACTTCTAATTTAGCATTGGGTTTAACAGTATTTTCGATTAATTGTTTAGCAAGGACAGTTTCTAGTTCTCTACTTACTAGACGCTTTAATGGTCTTGCTCCGTAATATTCATCATAACCATTTTCAACAAAGTAATTTCTAGCGGCAGGTGTTAAAGTTATAGTTAGATTTAAGTCTTTTAGACGAGTTTCTATTTCTTTGATTAATTTATCTAAAATACTAGATAATACTTCTTTAGTTAATTTGTTAAACATAATTACTTCATCAATACGATTGATAAATTCTGGTTTAAAGTATTTATGTAATTCTTGTTCTACTTTTTCTGGTTCATTATTTAAGATATATTCACTACCAACATTAGAAGTCATAATAATTATGGTGTTTTTAAAGTCAACAGTACGACCATTAGAATCAGTTAATCTACCATCATCTAAGATTTGTAATAATAGATTTAAAACATCAGGATGGGCTTTTTCGATTTCATCAAATAGAACAATACTATAAGGATTACGACGAACAGCCTCGGTTAATTGACCGCCTTCTTCATACCCAACATACCCTGGAGCAGCCCCGACTAGACGAGATACAGAATATTTTTCCATATATTCACTCATATCAATTCTAATCATGTGTTTTTCATCATCAAATAGTTCATAAGCAAGAGCCTTAGCTACTTCGGTTTTACCTACACCAGTTGGTCCTAGAAAGATGAAGGACCCAATTGGACGGTTAGGATCTTTAATACCACTACGACTACGAATGATAGCCTCACTTACTAATCTTAAGGCTTCTTTTTGACCTTTTACTCTTTTACCTAAGTTTTCTTCTAAGTGTAAAAGTTTTTCTTTTTCACTACTTATTAATTTAGCAATAGGAATATTAGTCCATTTACTAATGACATTTGCTATATCATCAGAAGTTACAACATCACTTAGAATACGCGATTTTTCTTTACTATTTAGTTCTTCTAGTTCTTTTTCTAATCTTGGAATAGTACCATGACGAAGACGAGCAGCAGTTTCTAAATCATAACGATTTTCAGCCGTTTCTAAATCAAATTTGGCTTTAGATATTTCTTGTTTTTTATTCTTAATGTTTTCATTAAGATTTTTTTCTTTTTCCCAAGCACTTCTTAAATCTTGTTCTTGAAGTTTTAAGTCATATAATTCTTTATCAATTTCATCTTTACGACGAAGAGATAATTCATCTTTTTCTTTCTTAATGGCTTCTCTTTCGATTTCAAGACGCATAATTTTTCTGGTAAGTTCATCTAAGTTAGTAGGAACACTATCCATTTGAACTCTAATAGTAGCACAAGCCTCATCTACTAAATCTAAGGCTTTATCGGGTAAATAACGATCAGTTATATAACGGTTAGATAAAGTAGCGGCTGCTACTAGGGCTTTATCTTGAATAGTAACCCCATGATGGATTTCAAATCTTTCTTTTAAACCTCTTAAGATAGTTATTGTATCTTCAAGGGTTGGTTCATGAACAATTATTTTTTGAAAACGGCGTTCTAAGGCTCCATCTTTTTCAATATATTTACGATATTCATTTAAGGTAGTAGCACCGATAACATGAATTTCACCACGCGCAAGCATTGGTTTTAAGATATTACCTGTATCCATGGCACCTTCAATTGCCCCCGTACCAACAATCATGTGAATTTCATCAATAAACATGATGATGTTACCTTCGCTCTTCTTGATTTCATCTAAAACTTTCTTTAGTCTTTCTTCAAATTCACCACGGTATTTAGCACCTGCGATTAAGGATGCCATATTAAGTTCCCAAATTGTTTTATCTTTTAAGGTACTTGGTACATCGCCTTTAACGATTCTTTGTGCAAGGCCTTCGACAATAGCAGTTTTACCAACGCCTGGTTCTCCGATTAAGACGGGATTATTCTTGGTTTTACGCGATAAGACTTTAGTTATACTTCTAATTTCTTCATCACGACCAATTACAGGGTCAATTTTTCTTTTCTTGACCTCTTCATTTATATTACGACCATATTTTTCTAATACATTTTCATTTTCTTCTGGATTATTATTAAACATATACATTTCCCCTTTCGAGTATTAATTATACTCATTTTTTAGCACTTGTCAAGTGTGAGTGCTAATTAATTTATAAAAGAAAATAACACATAGTGTTAATAAGAAATTTATTAATATTTCTAATAATTATTATATGCTCTATTTAGATTTTTCTTTATCCTTTTTATATTCTTCAATATACTTTTTTAGTATGTAACAAATTTCGCCATTTATACTTCTTTCTTCTTCTAAGGCTATCTTTTTCAAATCATTATATAAGTCTATTGCCATACGCAATGTCATATTCATAGTATCACTTCCATATCAAAATTATACCAAGGTGATACTTATACCCAAAGTTGCACAATGGTATGATATTAGTATCATAAGGAGCAAAATATGAAGTCTAAATCAAGAATTTTATTAATTTCTACTATTATAATTTTTATATTAACTATATTTATAGGAACGAGCTATTCTCTATGGCAAACTATAAATACGCAAGATAGCGTTAATACGGCAACAACGAAGTGTTTTAATGTAGAAATTACTAGTCAAAAGAACAATATTTCTTTAGAAAATGCCTATCCCATAACTAATGAAAAAGGTAAAAAGTTAACACCATTTAGTTTTACCATTACTAATACTTGTGATATTTTTGCCAGTTATACAGTTAATTTAGAAAGTTTAAAAGGAACTACTTTATCTAGTAAATTTTTAAATGTGATGATTAATAATGAAGAGATTAAAAAATTAAGTGATTATGAATCAACAGATACGGTAAATGAGGGGAGTATTGAAAGTCATATTTTAGCCAAGGGTTCTTTAGGTAGTAGCGATAGTGAAGATTATACTTTAAGAGTTTGGATTGATTATGATACAACGATGGAAGATTTAAATAACGAAACTAAGACATTGAAATCTAAAATTGTTGTTAAAGCGCAACCTAGTAGTTGGAGTCCTGTAGATGAAGGTTATACAACTTTACATGATGCGATACTGGCTAATGAATATCAAAGTAGTCCAGAAACAGCAATTTCTAAAATTGAATCAAAAGGAACACCCGACTTAAGCAAAACGGCTCCAATTATTAACTGGGAAGAAAAACATAATGTTGCAACTACATATCTTACAGTTACCAAACTTGATGAGAAAGCAATAAAGAGCGACGAGGCTACGAGTGGCACTAGTAAATTTGATACTTTACCGCATTTAGCGAGTAATTATTCTTTTAATAACCAAACAGGAATTTTTAACCTTGAAAGCTTTGTAGAAATAGACCCAACCGAAATAGACTGGAACAACAGCAACAACAATTTTTTTATACATGATGAGAAAGTTCAATTTGACGCTTCTGGAAAAATATCGAGCGGATATTCAACAAGCGGAACGCTTATATATAAAGTAATTGGTGCTGAAAAATCAAACGGGAATATAAATCTAAATGGAAAAGACTATCCTGCAATTAACTATAAATTAAATGTCATTACATATGGTCAATCAATTAATGAAAGCGATAAATCAGACAAGGGACTTTATAAATCAAGTGATAATTATGGGGTTACTTATTACTATAGAGGCAATGTAAAAAACAATTTTGTTAAATTTGCTGATATGACTTGGCAAATCATCAGAATTAACGGCGATAATTCAATTAGAATTATGTATTACAATGACGATTCTAATACAACTTATAATTCGCAATTTAATGGCGGGTGGGATTCTCCTGCATTTACTGGTTATAAATATGGAAAAGATATTACATCAAAAGAAAATATT
Organism: uncultured Bacilli bacterium; assembly: GCA_934096595.1. Lineage (GTDB taxonomy): Bacteria > Bacillota_I > Bacilli_A > RF39 > UBA660 > CAG-605. Next base: position 5,286 of record CAKOMH010000062.1, read on the forward strand.
AATAAAAATGAAAATGATTCAACTATAAAATCTAGACTCGATACATGGTATAAGCAAAAAATTTTAACCAATGGCTTCAACTTATATGTGGCTGATAATGGATTTTGTAACAATAGAAATTTAGCTAGTAATAGTCAAGGCAACGGGGTTCAAACAAATGTAGATACAAAATATGAATCAAATTATAATTTATGGAATAACATTGCTAGCTTTAATTGTAATAATGAAAATGATTTTTTTACGACTAACAATTCAAACACAGGTAATAAATCTTTAGCCTATCCTATTGGACTAATTACATATGATGAGTTAATGTATTCTGGATTAAATGCAAGTATTTTAAACACATTGTCATGGACATATTCAGAAAATTTTTATTGGACTATGTCGCCATCTTTATTTAGTTCTTATTATAAGACTGCATATAATATTTGCTATAATATTGGTCGGGTAAGTGATTGGTGTTGGGTAAATTGGGACATGATGTTTAAACCTGTTATTTCGTTAAAATCTGATATTGAAATATCTGGTGGAATTGGCACTATTAATGACCCATTCGTAGTAAAAACTAATTAAAATTAAAGAGAACTATTTAACACCCTGTTAGTTAAGTTCTCTTTTTTAATCCAATAAATCTTTAACATCATATAGTATATTATCAATGTTGTCTATTATGTCGTTTACTTCATAAATGGTTTTACTATCTTTAATAAAGCCATTTTCGTCTCTAGGTATCTCTTGATTTCTAAACATATCTTGTTGATTATATAATTTTCCTTCACATAAATACTGAATATTATTATCATATCCCTTACATAAATCTCGACGCCATCTACTTAACTCTTCCAAGGCTAATACTAATTTGTGTCTACTTACAACTAAATTCATTTCAGAAGAAGAAGTTGTTTCAAAAGTATATTTATCTTCCATAATGTAACCCTCCAGCACCAGTATATCATATAAAGATTATTAATTTATACATATATATAAATTTTATAGCAAAAAAATTGTTAGATGTTTTAATCTAAACCTAACAATCTTTTTACTTTACTATCTCAGCCTTAACAACTTCATTACGATTACATTTTACGGTAAAAGAATTACCACATTCTGGACATTTAACCGTATGCGTACCTTTTTTTAAAGGTAATTTTAATACTTGATGACACTTTGGACATCTTTTATATAAGGCTTTATTATAGTTTTTAATTATATCTATATATAACTTAAATTTCTTTTTAGGATAACTTATTATCTTAACATAGATATTATTTTCTTTTCTTCTTTGTTTAACATTTTTAGATACTACTCTAAATATTAGAATAGCAATGCTAAAAACTAGGGCTAAACTTAAATAAATATTATTAATAAAGATATCCATTATACTTAAGATAATAATTATTATTAAGTTAAAGTTAAATAATTCATCAAAGCCATTTCTTTCAGGCATACTACGGTTTATTAAATCTTTATAAGACACAAAGACCTCCTTTATTTAGCAAGATATTCACAAATTAAATTGCTTATTTCGGTTGGATTTTCAATACTTAAGCCTTCGATTAATCTAGCCTCAGCATATAAAATCTTAGTATAATTCTTTAATTCTTCTTTATTATTAGCATATAAGTCTTTAATCTTCTTAGCAATTTCATGATTTTCATTTATTTCTAAGACTTTGTTAGCCGTTACCCCATTATCAAATGGCATATTTTTCATAGTCTTTTCCATTTCAACGGAAATATCGCCTTCACTGGATAAGCATACAGGGTGATTCTTTAATTTATTAGTAAATTTAATAGCTTTAACATCTGGTATAGACTCTTGCATGAAGGTAAACATTTCTTTAGCCTCAGTATTCTTTTCTTCTAATTCTTTCTTTTCTTCTTCAGTTTCTAAATTAGCATTTTCACTACATACATTCTTAAATTCTTTTTCTTCATAACTTCTTAAAGTCATAAGAGCAAATTCATCAACATATTCAGTGCAGTATAGAATTTCATAACCTTTTTCTTTAGCGGCTTCTACTTGTGGTAACAAGTCAATCTTATCAACAGATTCCCCACAGGCATAGAATATACCTTTTTGGTCTTCTTTCATACGACTAACATATTCTTTTAAGGTTGTATATTTTTTATCGTTTGATGAAATAAACATTACTAAATCTTTTACTTTATCTTTATCTATACCATAATTATTATATACTGCATACTTTATTTGCATACCAAAAGCCGTATAGAATTTTTCATATTTAGCACGGTCTTCATCACGCATAGTTTCTAATTCTTTTTTAATCTTACTTTCAATAGAATTAGCAATAGTCTTTAAGATACGATTTTGTTGTAAGGTTTCTCTCGAAATATTTAAAGATAAGTCAGGTGAATCTACAACACCTTTAACAAAACTAAAGTAGTCTGGTAATAAATCAGAACATTTATCTGTAATTAAAACGCCATTAGAATATAGTTGTAAACCTTTTTCGTACTCTTTTGTATAGTAATCAAAAGGAGCATGAGAAGGAATATAAACTAGGGAAGTATATTCGATAGTACCTTCAGCCTTAGTATGAATATGAGCAATTGGTTCTTCATAATCAAAGAATTTATCACTATAGAAAGTATTATATTCTTCATCAGTTATTTTTGATTTATCTTTCTTCCAAATAGGAATTAAAGAATTTAAAGTAGCAAGTTCGGTATGTTCTTCATACTCATCAGGATCTTTTTCATCTTTTTTAGGTTTTAAATGCTTATGAGTTTCATACATAGTAATTGGATAAGTTATATAATCACTATATTTCTTAATTAAAGTAGAAATTTCATATTCTTCTAAGTATTTAGAATACTTTTCATCTTCAGTATCATCTTTTATGTATAGAATGATATCAGTACCATAATCTTC
>CAKOMH010000063.1:0-7983 GCA_934096595.1 uncultured Bacilli bacterium
AAATATATACATTTTGTAACAAATAAGAGAAAAAAATTATATATAGAGTTATAGTTTATTAATCATACAAATTACAATTTGTTGATTGAATTAGTTTGAAATACAACTAATCTTTTTATATAATAAAATTTATATTAAAAAAACTAACTATTTCTAGCTAGCATTTATTACTACTCGAAAAGTTCGAGCTTTTTATCAATCTGGTGCCCAATGTAAGAATCGAACTTACTTTTAATCCTTACCATGGATTTGTAATACCATTATACTAAATGGGCATATCAAAAATATACCATATAATTAAAACGCCTACAAGTATTTTTGTTTATTTCATATCATAAAGTAGGTGATTTTATGGATTGGTTTATAAATTTAAATGTAGTAATGCAGGCGTTTTTAGCTGCAACTTTTACTTTTTTAATAACAGCTTTAGGTTCAGCAATAGTTTTCTTCTTTAAAAAAGTTAATAAAAATTTATCGGATATCTTATTAGGTGTTTCGGCTGGTATAATGCTAGCGGCTTCTTACTTTTCTTTACTGGCTCCGGCAATTAAAGAGGCAAGTAACATGGCTTTCTTACCGTATGTTATTGTTCCTTTAGGATTTCTTTGTGGCGGTTTATTATTATTTTTAACTGATAAATTATTTTCTAAAATGATGGCTAAACAAAAGAAAGATGAGACTTCTAAAAGAATATTTTTGCTTGTTAGTTCTATTACTATTCATAATATTCCGGAAGGTCTTTCAATTGGTGTAGCCTTTGGTTCCATTGTTTACGGACTAGAAGGAGCTACCGTTCTTGCGGCTTTAGGTTTAGCATTAGGAATTGGTCTTCAAAACTTTCCCGAAGGTTGCGCTGTTTCTTTACCTCTAAGAAGAGAAGGAATGAGTAGAACAAAAGCCTTTATAATTGGGGCCTTAAGCGGAATTGTGGAACCTCTTGCGGCCATTATGGGAGCTTTACTAGTTTTAAAAATTCAATATATTATGCCATTTTTACTTTCCTTTGCGGCAGGGGCTATGATATTTGTTGTTGTTGAAGAATTAATTCCCGAGTCGCAACAAAATCATAATAAAAATATGATAACTATGTATACCTTAGCAGGCTTTATAATCATGATGATACTGGATGTAGCCTTAGGATAAATTTACTTAAAATAAAAACTCAAAAAAAATAGCAAAATTAGTCGATTTATTTTGGCTAATTTTCTTTTTTATAGTATAATCGATTAAGGAGGTAGTAAAATGAAGAAGATATGTAACTTGCTTATTGCTCTTGTATTACTTTTTGTGCCAATTGTTTGTTTGGCTGATGGACAAAAAGAAGCTGCTAATGTTTATGTTTTCTATGGTAAAGGATGTCCTCATTGTGAAGAATTCTTTACATGGGTTAAATCTTTAAGTGGTGAAGAAAAATCTAAATTTAACTTAGTAAAATATGAAACATGGTATAATACAACGAACAGTAATGCCTTAGCTAAAGTAGCTGAGCATTTTAAAGACAGTGAGTATGGCGTTCCTTATATCGTTATCGGTAAGACTCGTTACAGTGGTTTTGGTGATATCAACAAAGAACAAATTTTAGCCGCTATTAACGATTATTATAATCTTGATGAACGCGCCAACTTAATTGAAGAATTAGGATTAGAAGTAGTAGCAGATGTCCCTGAAAAAGTAGAAAAAACTAAAACAGCAGTAGTTATTGTTGTTGTTTTAGCCATTTGTGTGGGTGCTGCTGGATTAATTTATATGGTAAGCAAGTCAGAAGAGTGATTTGCTTACTTTTTAAAAGAAAAAATTTATAACAGGAAGAGGAATTATAATGATAGATATACAATTATCACCCAAAGGGTTTGTAAAAAATGGTTGTTTTGACCAAAAAGAAGCTTTATATGAAGCAGGAGTAAGAGCAGCAGTTTGTGTTGCTAAAAGTAACGATGATAAATTAGTTACCACGGCTGATATTAGAAAAAATAATTCGCGGGCAAATCTTATAAGAAGAGGTATTTCAACAATTTTACAAGCCCATACAACACCATCTGAACAAGAGGTCGTAAGTCTAGAAATAACAGGAATATCCAGAAGATTATGCTTAATCTTAAATAATGAAAAAGAATATGCCGCTGATGAGTTATCCCTAAGATATACCAAGGCTAAAGAAAGCGAATATAACACTAGAATGGAAATTGAGTTATATCATAAATGGCTTGAAATATTTGAAAAAGTTATAACTAAAGACTATTGGGATTATTTTCGGAAAACAGCTAAAAGCGATAATGAAGCTACCCGCATGATTAGAGAAAAAGCTCAAGAAAATGCGCGTAATTTTCTGGGACTTGCTACGCGTACTAGTATTACTTATACTGTCCCTTTTGCTCAAATTAATAAAATTGCTTATATGATGGAAAGAGTAATTAACAATCCCTTAGACGATTTTGAAAAATCATGTGTACCCGAAATGCAAGAATTTATGAATGCTTTAAAAGATAAGAAAGTTTTATTAACTAAAAATGATGTTTATGAGATGATTACAAGTGATGATACCCTAGAAGCTGAAGTAAAACTTCGGGGTAAAAATATTTTATATCTTACTTATCAGGGTGATGATTCTCTACTTTTTGCTAATACTAAGAGTGTAGATTTATCTTTATTTGCAAAAAGAAATAAATTTAGTGCCATCGATTTTCCCAATGAAGTAACAACTTCTAATATAAGTTATAATAATTATCAATCATTATCCTGTCTTGCTCAAAATCAAAGACATCGCACTATCGATTTAGAAATGAAAGTGCCTGAGGAAGAAATTACTTTTACGGTTCCCTTATTTTTAAATGATTACCCAGAACTTATAAAAGAGTATCTTGGTGATATTAATAAAATTAAAGAAACTTATCCTTTAGGAATGAATGTTAAAGTAAATATGAATGCCACCCTAGCTAATTTATTTAACTATGTTAGTAAAGAAAGATGTTGTATGCGTGCTCAAAGTGAAATTGCTCGTATGTATACTTTAGAAGTAATTCCTTATATTTATAACGAATTATTAACAAAAGCTGATTTAGCAACTAATCCCAGCATAAAGGCTGCTTATCAAAAGCAAGCTAAAGTAGTGGAAACATATTTAAATAAATATCGTTGTATGTTTAATGACTATAAATGTAGTAGTCCTTGTCATGTTATTAGATTAGAAAGAAAATTATAAAATATATTAAAAAATAAACAAAAAAAATAAGGAGAATTAGATTATGGAAAATAAAGGAAGATTAATTGTATTAGAAGGAGCTTGTGATGGTGTTGGTAAATCAACTCAGTTAGAATTATTAAAAAAAGCGTTAGAGAGTGAAACCGAATGTGAACAATGGCATTTCCCAAGTTATGGCTTTGGTTCTGGAATTATGGCAGTCAAGTTTTTAAAAGGAAAACTAGGGGAATTAGATGAAATTCCCGATGAAGTAATTGAAAGTTATTATGCCATTGATAGAGAATATGTATGGCGTAATTATTTAAAGAAATATTATGCGGAAGGAAAAACCATTCTTTTAGACCGTTATACGACATCTAGTTTTATTTATCAAACTTTAAAATGTAAGGATGAAGATGAAAAGAAAGATATGATTGCTAAAATGAAAGCCTATGAATATTATAATTTAGGTATTGGTGAACCTGATTTAGTAGTCTTCTTTAATGGAGACTTTGATACTTTAACTAAACTTCGTCTAGCCAGAGAAACTAATGATGGTGTTCAAAAAGATATCTTTGAAAAAAGTGTTGATACGCAAAGAAAAATTTATGAATCAGCCCAGTTTGTTAGTAATTATCTAAAATGGAGTACTATAAATGTAACTGAAGGGAATACTATGCGCAGTAGAGAAGCTATTCACGAAGATGTTATGTGTCTAGTTAGAAAAATGCGCTAGTGCTCGATAAACTTGTTGCTGATTTTTGCAACATTGTATTTGATCTTATCAATTATTATTTAAGTAAAAATATAGAACCTGATTTAATAGTTAGGGATATCAAAGAACTTTCTAGCGACGCCTTAGATGATTTAATCATGAATGGTATTAAAGGTTTAATAATTGATTTAGATGAAACCTTACGCTTTGCTAAAGAAGATATTACCAAAGTCAATCAAGAATGGTTACAAATGGCTAAAAGTAAATTAAAAATTGTCGTTCTAAGTAATGGCTATTCTCAAAATACGAAAAAATATCTAAAGAATATTGGTATTAATTACATAGGTCTGGCTTATAAACCTTCAAAATCTAGTTTTAAAAAAGCTCTTCAGGACTTAAATTTAGGACCAGATGAAGTATTTATGATTGGTGATGATTATTTTTCTGATATTTATGGTGGCAGTAGAAATAAATTAAGAACAGTTCTAATTAATAAAAAGATAAAATAACTTTGTAAGATTTCAAGAGTACTTAGTTTACTGGTTCTTGGAATCTTTTTTCATAGAATTTAATACGATTTAATTTTAAAAACTATAGACTTGTTTAAATTAAAAATAGTATAATAAAAAGGACTGGAGTGATTAACTTGCTAAAAGCCATATTTATAGATATAGATGGAACCTTAAGAGTAAATAAAAAGATTGATGAGAAAATAATAGAATCATTAGAACTTCTAAGTAACTTAGGAATTAAAGTAATTATTACTACGGGTAGAAACTTTATTCATGCCAGAAACTTAGCGCGCAAATTAAGCGTTTATCCTATAATTATTGCTTGTAATGGAGCCTTAGTTAAAAGATATGATAATAATGAAATAATTTATGCTAGTAAAATATCGCGTAAGACTATCAGGAAAATATTTGAATTCACTAGTAGTCATAATTGTAAATTATTAGCTCATGAATCTAGTAATAACTATTATATTCGTAAAAACGATGATATAAGTACAGGAATTGTTGGCCTTACTATTACATCAAATAATTATGAACGAATGATTACTATGAAATATTTATTTAAAGATCAAATACCCGAAGTAGATATAGTTAATTCTTCTAAAGCTATTTATTTAGAAAAAAGAATTCCTAATAAAATTTATTTTCATGATATTAATAATAAAAATAATACCAAGGGTAAAGGTATTAGTGAAGTTTTAGAATATTTAAATTTAGATTCATCCGAAGTAATGAGTATTGGAGATTCTAATAACGATATTCCTATGACTTATGTTGTTAATACTAGTGTGGCTGTAAAAGAAAGTACACCCTTATTAGAAAATTATAGTACTATAAAAATAGAAGAAGACTTAGGTACTTATTTAAATAAGTTAGCCCAAGATATTCAAAAAAAATAAATAATTTAAAATTATAAAAATAAGAAAAATGGTGAGATTTATGAAATTAAAACAAAAAGTAGATATGGTAATTGATACTATCTTAATTATTATAGGTATTGTTATGTTAATACTTCCAACATTTAAAATAACTGATATTAAAAATTTATTCTTTACGATTATGATACTTTATGCTATCCTAAATTTTATTCAGTTTATATTAACTAGAAAATCAAAAGATTTTGAAGGATTATATACTATGATAATTAGTCTAGGTGTTGGTATAGTAGGATTATTCTTTTCATTTAATAATCCCTTTCAGTTAGCAGCTTCCGTTCTTAGTTGGACCGCTTTAATGGGGATAGCTAAGTTACTTAAGACCAGTTATTATAATGATCGTAGAGATAGAATGTATAAATTAAGAATATTTACCTTAATAGCCTTTATGGTTTTAGGACTTCTTACAAGTATTAATTTATATTATGAAACTAGTGTTCAAGTAGTAGTTTTAGGTTTCTTCTTCTATACTCATGGTATTTTAGAACTTATCGATCCTTTAGTTAAATATTTACTTAGTTAGGTGGATTTTATGAAATTAGTTAAAGATTTTTTAGATTATCAAATTCTTGATATGGATAAAGGAATGAAAATTGAAAGTTGGAATAATGTTATTTTAAAAAGACCCGATCCCCAAATTATATGGCCTTCTAATAATCCTTATAATGGGAAGATAGATGCCGTTTATAATAGAAGTAATAAAGGTGGAGGCTCTTGGGATATAAAAAATATTAAAATGCCTTCTAGTTGGCAAGTTAGTTATCATGATTTAACTTTTAATTTAAAGTTAATGGGATTTAAACATACCGGCTTATTTCCTGAACAAGCTTATAATTGGAATATGCTAATAAGTAAGATAAAAGATGCTAAAAGAGAAGTTAAAGTATTAAATCTATTTGCGTATACTGGGGCTGCTTCGATGGCGGCTTTAAGTGCGGGGGCAAGTGTTGTTCATGTTGATTCTAGTAGAGGTATGGTTGACTGGGCTAAAGAAAATGCTTCTGCCTGTGGTCTTAGTGATAAACCAATTCGTTATATTGTTGATGATTGTAAAAAGTTTGTAGATAGAGAAATTCGTCGTGGTAATAAATATGATATTATCTTAATGGATCCCCCATCATTTGGTAGAGGAAGTAACGGACAAGTTTGGGATATTGAAAAAGATTTATATCCTTTAGTGGAAGCTTGTAGTAAGATATTAAGTGATGATGCTATACTTTTCTTAATAAATTCTTATACAACAGGTTTATCAATGAATGTTTTAGAAGATGTATTAAAACTTTGTATTAAAAATAAAGGGTATATTACTAGCGATGAGCTAGGATTACCTGTTAAAAATAGTGATTTAGTATTACCTTGTGGTATTTTTGCCCGCTGGGAAAAAGATAGATATAATGAATAGAAAATATTAAATAGATATGGAATGGTTTAGATGAATTTCGATAAACAACTATATTTAAGTAAAATAATTTTAGATCGAAAGAGGGTACCTGATTTTTCCAAGTATCCTTTTGCTATTCCTGCCCTTAAAAACTTTACAGAATTAACCCTAGATAGTCCTGTAACTTTTTTGATTGGGGAAAACGGTATTGGTAAGTCGACATTTATTGAAGCTATTGCTATTAATTTAGGATTACCAAAAGAAGGGGGTACCCAAAACTTTTCTTATGATACTAATGATACATCATCTGAATTATATAAATATTTAAGAATTACTAATATTTATAAACCTAAAATGAAATTCTTTTTAAGGGCGGAAAGCTTTTATAATTTTTCGTCAGAAATAGAAAATCTAGTTAAAAGTGGTTATGTTAGTCTTTATAAATATTATGGTGGTGATCTTCACAAGTGTTCCCATGGTGAATCTTTTTTAAAAGTAATCCAAAATCGTTTTACTGACCATGGACTTTATATTTTAGATGAGCCCGAAGCTGCTTTATCAGCCCAGAGTCAATTATCTTTGCTTTGTTTAATAGACGATTTAGTTAAACAGGGTAGTCAGTTTATAATAGCAACCCACTCGCCAATTTTAATAAGTTATCGTAATGCTAAAATATTAGATTTAAATAATGGGTTGGAAGAAGTAAAATATCAAGATACTGATATTTATCAGTTATATAAATTATACATGAATAATCCAGAAGCAATGCAAGATAAATTGTTTGATAGTAAAGGGTAGTTAAGTGCTACTCCTTTTTAGTATAAAAAAATTTTAAAATTATTAAAACTAGTTTATTTAATAAAGAAATCCTTAAGAATATTAAAATTTGATTTTATAACAGTTTTTATTTGCATAAAATCATAGAAATTGAGTAAAATACTCCTAAATAAAAATTTTCATAGAGTTTAAAGCTCTATGAAAGCGTATTTTCGTACTACTATTTTTAATTTATACATTAAATATACCATAAAAATAGACAATTTTCCATTAAAAATATACCTATTAGATATAATTTATAGTCAATTTTCTAGTCAAAATAAATTGTAAACTTTCCCATATTTATGCGGGTTTGCAGGCGTCAAGTAATTACTTTTTTAAAATTCTATTCTGGTCAAATTTGTGGTCAAATAGCCATTGAGGCCAGTATTCACCTAGGTTTTTCATAGAGCTTTAAACTCTAGGAAAGGTGTAAAGTGTGTAAA
>CAKOMH010000064.1:0-7664 GCA_934096595.1 uncultured Bacilli bacterium
CTAATATACTTAGCCCTTGTCCCTGTAATTCTTGTAACACGGTCTTGAACTTTATTTAAATCATCAAAATAAGTATCAACTGATTTATAGATATCATAATTATGTGAAGCTGTATGTAAACCAACAGTATGACCTTCGTTAAACTCTCTTAAAATGTCATCATCTGATCCTCCATTAGTTACAAAGAAAGTAGCTTTAATATCATACTTTTTTAAAATATCAAGAATTTGATTAGTATAAGCCCCCGGACCATCATCAAATGTTAAATAAATAACGCCTTTAGTATTACTATCACTTACTACATAAACAGTTCTTTTAACAACCGTTTCATTTTTATTATCACTAACTTTATAAGTAACTGTATAAGTCCCTGTCTTAGTATTATCGATATTATTTGTAACCTCAACTTTATCAGTAATATCCCCAAGACAATTATCTGTAGCCGTATAACCTGCTTCTTCATAGTTAGTATTTAATGGTAAATAAATTTCTTTACTTCCTAATAATTTAATCTCTGGTGCATCATCGTCTTCTATAATAACTCTACGCCCAATAGATGTTTCATTACCATAAGAATCAACAACTTTATAATAGACATAATCATTAGTCTTTGTAACAGTAACTCTATCGGTTATATCCCCATCAATATTATCTTTTGCCTCATATCCTTCTTCTTTATAATCCTCTATCTTACAAAGTTTTACTTCATTATCCCCTTTTAAAGTAATAACTGGACTTTCTTTATCAACAATCTTAATTTTCATTTCTTTAGTTGTTTTAAAGGGACCATTATAAATGGTAAAATCGGCTTTATAAGTGCCAAATTCTTTTTTTACATTATTAGAAACAACAACTTTATTAGTTATATCCTTACCAAATAATGTAGCTTTATAATTATCATAAAAGAAATCATCATTTATATCCATCGTTATTTCATTATCTTTTATTTCTAATTTTGGATAACTTAATAAACATACTAATATTAAAATTAAAGTAATAAATGTATATCCTAAAAATCTCTTTGTTAATTTTGATAATTTTCTTTTCTTTTTAACTAGTCTCATAATACATAACCTCTAACACCAATAATCATATCACGAAAAATTTAAGAAAGATACTAAAAAAGGTCATTTGACAGTGGCTTGTCATAATAATAATTATAATCTATAAAATTTAAGATTAATATTTTAAAAGTCAGTTAAAAAAACTAGTAATTTCAAGATAAAATCTCTAATTATTAGTTTTTATTTTACAATTAATTTTAAATCACTCATGACAATACTATTTTCTAAGTATTTATTATCATTAGTAAATATAGTTAAACAAATTTCTTTTATTTCTTCTCTATTACCTTTTAATTCATTTAAAGGTATTTTTATTTTAGTAAAATTATCATTTAATGTATATTTAGATTGATAAGCTAATAATTTATTGACGCCAGATTTGATTTCAATAACTATTATAGCTTCTTTTATACTTTTTAAATTCCATTCTAAATAAGATTTATCATCATACTTATTTAGATTTAAATTATCAAAAGAATAATAGGCCATTAAGAATGTATCATTACTGTTAATCTTATAAGTTAAAACCTTATTATTTAACTCTAATTTATTATTATTAGCTATAAGATTTATATCTTCAGTATTAAAGACAACTGGATTATTTAGTTTAGCCAGAGTAAGACCAATTATATTACCTGCGGTTATAGGAATTAATTTAATACTTTCCTGTCCAGTTTTCATATCAACAAATGACATACTAGCATAAACTTGATATTCATTATTTCTTAAAATATTTTTAACTGTCTGATACCAGAATGTATCATCAAGTGAGGCTTCAAATGACCATGAAGATTTTTTCATGATAATGGGAGCGTCATATTCTCTAGTAGTATTTTGATTTTGCTTAGCCTTAGCATTGTATAAAAAGAACTTAATATTAACATTACAAATATCGCGACCTTTATTAATTATTGTAAATATGAGTTCGTTATTTTTATAGTTAATATCTTCATCTAAAATGACATCATCTAGTCGCCAAAATAAATTAATTGTTAGGTAAGTCGACATAAGTGCTAAAGAGACAATACCTATCATAGCTAAAAAGTTTTGTAAAAAGGTCTCATCTTCTAAGGAACCATAGCCAATTGTATAAAGAAAATAATTAAAAGCTTGACTAAAGATATCACTAAACGCAATTTTAGCGTTTAAAAAAGCAATAAGACTAATACCTAAGCACAAGATAAATATCAACACGCAAAAAATGATAATGGTAATAATGATTTTTTTAAACTTAGTACTTAGTAATTCAGGTTTTCTTTTTTTCATCTTACTTATCCTGAGAAAGAATGCTTAAGAAGGCTTCTTGAGGTATTTCAACCGATCCTACCATTTTCATTCTTTTTTTACCTTCTTTTTGCTTTTCTAAAAGTTTACGCTTACGAGAAATATCGCCACCGTAGCACTTAGCCAAAACATCTTTACGCATGGCCGAAATATTTTCACGAGCAATGACTTTAGAACCTATACTAGCTTGGATTGGAACTTGAAATAATTGTTTAGGAATAACATCTTTTAATTTAGAAACGATTTGTTTACCACGATTGTAAGCAAAGTCTTTATGAACAATAACTGATAGGGCATCAACAACTTCTTTATTTAACATGATATCCATTTTAACTAAATCGCTGGCTTTATAACCAATAAGTTCATAATCAAAGGAAGCGTAACCCGAAGTAGCACTTTTTAATTTATCAAAGAAATCATAAACAATCTCGGCAAGAGGTATTTCATAATGAATATTAACACGCGTGGGGTCGATATAATCCATACTTAGGTAGTTGCCCCTTTTATCTTGACATAATTCCATGATGGCCCCGACATACTGGCTTGGTACAAAAATATTGGTTTTAATATAGGGTTCTTTAATTTCTTTAATTACCTGACGATCAGGCATTTTGTTAGGCGAATCAACCATAATTACTTCGTTATTTGTTAGGGTTACTTCATAAACTACTGATGGTGAGGTAGCAATACAATCAATATTAAATTCACGGGTAATACGCTCAATAATAATATCCATATGTAAAAGACCAAGAAAACCACAGCGAAAGCCAAAACCTAGAGCATCAGAAGTTTCTGGTTCAAATATTAATGAGGCATCAGATAATTTTAATTTTTCTAAAGCTTCTCTTAAGGCTGGAAATTTACTAGAATCGATTGGGAAAAGTCCTGAATAAACCATAGGTTTCATTGGTTTATAACCAGAAAGTGGTTCTAAGGCGGGATCATCTTCTAAAGTAATAGTATCACCAACTTCAACTGTGGAAATATCTTTAATAGCGGCAACTACCCACCCTACTTCACCTGACACTAGCATATCTTTTTTAACTTCTTTAGGATTATTAATTCCCAGTTCAACTATCTCATAAGTATGAGCTGAGGCCATCATTTTAATCTTATCTTTAACTTTTAAAGTACCATCAACAATTCTAACATGAACAACAACCCCACGATAAGCATCAAATGCACTATCAAAGATTAGGGCTCTTGTTTTTTTAGAATTATCCGTTACAGGAGCAGGAATTCTTTCAACGATAGCATCTAAAAGTTTATCTACTCCTACTCCGGTTTTCCCAGAACATAAAATAATTTCTTCTTCTTTAAATCCTAATACATCACATAACTCTTTCGTTACTTTAGGAATATCAGCATTAGGTAAATCAATTTTATTAATAACAGGAATAATTTTTAAGTCACATTCCATAGCTAGATATAGGTTAGCAAGGGTTTGAGCTTCAATTCCTTGAGCCGCATCAACTACTAAAATGGCCCCTTCACAAGCTGCAAGACTTCTAGATACTTCATAAGAAAAATCGACATGACCGGGGGTATCAATTAAATGAAAAGTATAATCTTCATCATGATATTTATAATTTAATTGAACTGCATTGAGTTTAATTGTAATACCGCGTTCACGCTCTAAATCCATACTATCAAGCAATTGGTCTTTCATTTGTCTTTTATCAACCGCCCCCGTCATTTCTAAAATACGGTCAGCTAAAGTTGACTTGCCATGATCAATATGAGCAATAATTGAAAAATTTCTAATATTTTGTTGTTTCATAAAATTCACATCCAAGTAGTATTTTAACAAATTTTTTTTAATTACGATAGATATTTTAGCTGTTTAAACGGATTTTTAAAACTTTTTTAAAGCAGAATTTCTTTATTACCTTTTCTAAAGCAAATTAAGCCTTAAATCTTTTTTTAGCTCTTGATGACTCCCCTAAAAATTTTTTAGTTATTTCATATTAAGTTTTATTTAATTTTACTATTCATAACGATTTTAGGTTTTTTTAAGAAAGATATTTTCTCAAAAAAAGATTCATCTTAACCTTTCTTATTTAATTTATAATAGCAATTTTAATTTATCTGTTATATAATCAAATCAAGCAATAGCAATTGGTGTTAACCACTTTGATGAGTCATCAAGGGTAATTTTTAATATTTTCATGTGATTATATTACTCCATGGGATTTATGCTAAATGTTATTTAGATTAATCCCCTTCCCTAATATAATATCACATCAAGTATTGCTTATTTTAGGAGGTAATATGTATGTGGGAACATTTAAACAAAGTTAAAATTAATGAATTCATATTATCTCTTAATCTTATTTCTAATAATAATTTAACTGATAAAGAAAGGTTAAAGTTAATATATACAATTAGTAATAATGTCGAAAAGCATTATAAGGTGTTTAAAATTTTAAAGCGTTCTGGCGGCTACCGAACAATTTATGAACCTGACTATACTTTAAAAAGTATTCAAAGAAATATTTTAAATAATGTTTTAAGTGATAGAAGGACCTCTTGTTTTGCTTGTGCTTACAAAAAGGGTGTTAGTTTAGTTGATAATGCTAAGCCCCATTTAAATAAGAAATATATTCTAAAACTGGATATCAAAGATTTTTTTCCTAGCATTGATTTTGTAAATGTTTATAAAAAAGCTTTTCCAAGGCATATTTATCCCGAGGCTGTAGCTAGTCTTCTTACTAATTTAGTTACTTATAATAATTTTTTACCCCAAGGGGCCCCAACTTCAAGTTATATTTCTAATCTAATTTTAAGAAGTTTTGATATTAAGATAGGTAAATTTTGTGAAGAAAACAATATTTCTTATACTAGGTATTGCGATGATATGACATTCTCTGGTGATTTTAATATTTCACAGATAATTACTCTAGTAAAAAATGAGCTGTTAAAAAACAATTTTATTTTAAATAAAAAGAAAATTAAAGTAATTGAACCCAATAAAGCACAAATAGTTACGGGTATTGTTTGCAATGTAAAACTAACTGTTCCTCGAGAATATAAAAAGAAAATTAGACAAGAAATGTATTATATAAACAAGTTTGGCTTAGATAGTCATTTACAATTTCAAAAATATAATATTGAGGCTTCTTCTTATTTAAATAAGTTATATGGTAAAATCTTATTTGTCTTACAAATTGAAAAAGATAATCAAGAATTTTTAAGATATCGAAAAACAGTTTTAAGTTTAAAAGAAAAATATATTGAATAGTCAGTAAATTTTAAAATATTAAACAGATAAAAAGATAGAAAAAACTAACTACAAATGATAATTTTTAAGAATTTTATCATTAATAGTTAGTTTTTATTTTCAAAGAAATACTTTAGTAAATATTTCTTCGTAATTTGAAACACCATAAATTGTTAGTTTATTTAAAATATCTTTAGGTATTTCTTCTAGATTCTTGGTATTACTTTTAGGAATAAAGATGGTTTTAATACCATTATTGTAAGCTCCAATTAGCTTTTCTTTGATTCCCCCTACTTCTAGAACTTCCCCATTTAAGCCAATCTCCCCTGTCATGGCAATTTCTTTCGAAATAGGTTTATTTAACAAAAGACTTAAAAGACTAGTGGTAATACTTACTCCCGCCGAAGGACCATCTTTAGGTGTTGCCCCTTCTAAAAAATGGATATGGATATTGCGATTGTCAAAATAATAATCATTAACTTTGAAGTAGTCTTTATTACTTCTAATATAACTGATGGCGACTTCAATTGATTCCGTAATAACATTTCCTAAAGAGCCTGTCGTTATAATCTCCCCCTTACCATCAAATAGACAAGCCTCTATTTCCATAACAACTCCTCCTAAAGGAGTATAAGCAAGCGCATTAATAATACCAGCTTTATTTATGTCTAAAGGTTTTGTTTCTTCAAACTTTTTAGCTCCCAAATATTTGGTAACCATCTCCATGGTTATATTTAATTTTAAAGTTTCATCATCATATTCTAAAATAAGTTTACGCATTATTTGTTCTAAACATCTTTTTAAATTACGCAACCCAGCCTCATTAGTATAGGAAACAATAATCTCTTTAATGACATCATCACCAATTTTAACATCACGACCACTTATTAGATAATTTTTAAAAATGCTTGGTAATAAATATTTTTTGGCAATATCAATTTTTTCTTCTAAAGTATAACTAGAAAGTTCAATGATTTCTAAGCGATCAAACAAGGCCGGAGGGATATTTTCGATATCATTAGCTGAGGCAATAAACATAACATTGGATATATCGAAAGGCTCTTCTAAATAATTATCCGTAAATAAATAATTTTGTTCAGGATCAATTATTTCTAAAAGAGCACTAGCAGGATCCCCATTATAATTTTTGACCATTTTATCGATTTCATCAATAAGAATTACGGGGTTTTTAACTTGACATTTTTTAATAGCCTGCATGATTTTACCCATATTACTGCCAAGATAGGTTCTACGACTTCCCATTAGTTCGGTTACATCATTTAATCCCCCAACACTTAACTTATAAAACTCACGATTTAAAGCTTTAGCAATAGCAATGGAAATTGAAGTTTTACCAACCCCAGGGGCCCCAACTAAGCAAAGAATTGGACTTTTAATATTAGGATTGCGGCGTTTTAAAGCCACATACTCTAAAATACGATTTTTAACATCTTGCAAGCCATAATGACTTTTGGTTAGGGCTTTTTTAACTTTTTCTAAATCTAATTCTTCTATTCCCGTCTTATTCCAAGGTAAACTTAAAATAGTATCTAAATAGTTTTGAACAATAGCGCGTTCGGGATGTCCTTCGGGTAAATAATCTAACTTTTTAATTTCTAGGGCTATCTTATTTTTAGTTGGCGTGCTCATAACTAAATCATCGAGCATAGTAAAATAGTCGTCTTGAACTTTTTTACTGTCTTTATCTTCACCTAGTTCTTTTTTGATATATTTTAATTTTTCTCTTAAAATGTATTCGCGCTGATTAGACTCCATCTCTTCTCTTAGTGTGTCCTCAATTTTATAGTCTAACTCACATACTTCAATTTCTACCGAAATATCATAAATCAAGTTAGTTGCCCGCTTAATTGGATCAAATTCATTCATGTAATTAACTTTTTTTTCAAAACTCAAAGGAATAAAAGTAGCAACAATATCCGTTAATTTACTTAAATCATTTATTTGGGCAATTTGCGATAGAACGCTATTGGAAATGGTATGGGAAATATTAATATAATTGGTTAAAGTTTTAATTAATTTTCTTTTTAAGGCAGTTTCGGAAACGATATCATTTTTAATATTAGTAAGATCTGAGG
>CAKOMH010000065.1:0-6921 GCA_934096595.1 uncultured Bacilli bacterium
GTTAAATCATAAGAAGCAATGGTAAAACCAAATATAAACAATCTGTCATCAGTCCAGCATACTAATCCACTCCAAAGATCATTTGTTAATTGTAAATCAAATACTTTTTGATAGTTATTATAATTAACATTTTTATAAACAGCATAAGTTGGCAATTCGTAATCTTCATTTTCAACCGCTAAAGCATACGCATTATGTTCAGATATAATCTTTAAACTTTTACGACTTACCATTTTAGAATAATCAACCATAGTCTTAGTACAACTAGCGATTAAAACTATGATACCAACTAAAACTAATATAAATATTACTTTAACAAGATTCTTGATTTTCATATGATTTTCCTCCTTTTTAATAGATTATAACATAATAACTAAAAGAAATGTTCTACCGTTAGTAGAGTTAATATCCCATTAAATTATTTTTCCAATACAATCCCTCTTTTCTAATTAAAATTTAACATAATTAAGTTTTTAAAAAAAGAAAGTCTAACTTGCAAAGACTAAAATATTGGGAAGTTAAACTTTATTTAATAATTTTATCTAAATAATTTAAGATAGTTCTAAAATTATTATTATATTCTTCTTTAGATAAATTCTTTATTTGAGATTCATCATAATTAGATATTATTTCATTTTTAATGATTTTCATATATATTATAAAGGCTTTATCTTTTAAACTGTATTGCCATATTTTAACGGTATTATTATTATTATTATTTAAGATAGTTATAATGCCTTTATTAACATTATACTGAATATTATAGTTATTATCTTGATAGTTTTCAGAAGAATAGTATAGTTCTTTATCAGGATTATATTTAAAATTATCTCTTATATACTTAGGAACTTCGATGTATATATCACAATCTTTTTTAGAATCAGAACCATTAGAAGAGTTATTATTATTGAATATTAATTCATCGTTAACGAAGGTTTCATTAACATCTAATTTTATTTTAATATTATCAGTACCTATATATAAGTTATTTATATAATCATTAAAGTCCTTAGTTAAAATATACTTATCTGTCCCTAATTTTTCTTGAAATTTTATCGTTTTAGTACCTTTGGGACATAATATTTCTAAATCATTATAATAAAGACAAATGTAACTAGTATTACTATTATATACCATTAAGTCAAAATAAATAGTTCGGTTAATTTTTAGAATATTACCAGCAAGTTCAAAGGAATTATTGTTAGTATTTATAGAGTATACGCGGGTTTTTTTATAGGAATTAAGAAAATAGTAAATAAAGAAGGATAGTAAAAAAGTAAATATAGTAATTAAAAGAGTTATAATATATTTTCTTTTTTGAATATTAATTTTGTTAATAAATATTTCATTTGATTTATGAGGACTCTTTAAGTTGCCACCAGCATAAATTTCTTCGATAGTTAAGTCATAAAGGTTGGCTAAATCATAAATTTTTTCAATATCAGGAATAAAGCGACCATTTTCCCAAGAGGAGATGGCTTGTCTAGTAATATGGAGTTTTTCTGCTAAGTCTTCCTGAGTATAATTATGTTTAACTCGTAATTTTTTTAAATATTTACCGATATTTTCAGCATTCATATAAACACGCTCCATGGGATTACTATATCATTTTTTTAATATAAAAAGAAGATTTAAAAATTTGATTTATAATATAGACATAAAAGTCTATAAGTTTGACAGAAAGTGTCCTACTATTTGTTAATAAATTTAGTTATATTTATCCTAGGAGGAGGAAATATGAATCAAGAAAAAATAGGTAAATTTATTGCGGAGTGCCGAAAAAAGAAAAAATTAACGCAAGAAGAATTAGCCGAAAAACTTAATGTTAATATTAGAACAGTATCGCGTTGGGAAACAGGAGTTTGTATGCCGGACTTGGCATTATATGAATCATTATGTAATACATTAGGTATAACAATTAATGAGTTATTATCAGGAACTTATTTAACTAAAGAAGATTATCTTAAAACTTTTGAAAAAAATATTATTAAGGTTGTCGATGAGACAGATAAGAAGAAAAAAGTTATAGGAATAGTTAGAAATAGTTTGACCGTTATTTTAAGTATATATATTATAGTTTTAATTTTGGCAATACTTGCTAATGCAGTTACTTTTAGACAAGAATTTAAAGATGGTAATATTAGTATTGAAAAAACTAGTGGTAGTCCAATTAGATTCAATGTTGATGCGGTATCTAATGGTCAAGTAAAATATGGTTATTTAACTAAAGATGATTATACAATAATATTTATTACTAGATATCAAACTATTATGGAGAAACTAAGCAGGGAAAAATATCATGATATTACAGGATATGATTTAAATAATAAAAGGTTTGGCGAAGGTATTGAAATTAATGGTTTTGATTTAAAAGATAAGATTAAAGTTTATTATACTAAGGTTAATTTCAAGAAAATTGCGAGCGCTGATAATGAAACTTTAACTAATATTATTAATGATTCTAAATTGTTATATACTGATTAGACCTATAAAAGGTCTTTTTAGTTAGAGATAACTTTAAATAGTTTTTATTAAATTACGAAAAAAAGAGCCATCATGTGCTCTAACTTAATCTTAATATCCTATGGTGTACGCGTTATACCATAAATGTTTTTCAATCGTATAAGAAATCTGACGGTCGCTATTGTTAGAATTATAATTATCTACAATTTTTTGAAGTTTAGCATTTAAAGAGTCATAATTTTCATGAGTTCTAAACCTATGACAAATCATACAACAAGTATTTACAAAGCAACTATTCTCAGGAATATCAATTTTAAAGCCATCACTATATTCATAATGACTTAGATTGTAAGCAGTTTGGCAATTTTTCCCAAAAATATCTTTAGGATTGTAGACAAAAAAGTAAAAAACAGCGGCTAATATGGCAAGGGTAACACAAACAATTAAAATTATCTTTTGCTTTTTGTTCATCAGTTAAAATTCCTTTCTTGGCGTTATTATATCATGTTTTTGATTAATGAAGTAAAAATTTGGAAACATCACTACTTATTATCATATATAGAAATATTATTTTTAATTTAATTGAATACTTTAGGACATTAATTATTTTTTATGCTATCATAAAATCAGGTGATAATTATGATATTGTTTATACACTTTTGTTTCTTATTTATTTGGATTATGTATGATGGACTTATTGCTACGCCAATAACTTTATTTATACCATTTAGTTTAAAAATGCAAAAATTAGTTGCAGAAAAGAAGTATCTTTTAAGTACATTTATATCTTTAATACCGGTGGGGATATTCTATTCTTCTAATGCATCTTCGTACGAATTATATATTGATATACTTATTTTATTTATAGCGATAATACCGCTATTTATACTGACTTATTTTATTCTTTATTTACTTGGATTTCTTAATTTTTATTTGAGTTCAAAGTTTTATAATAGTACTATACCTAATGCTATTTTTTATTTGTTATATTTATCATATATGACTGTTATTTATTTTAGTAGCAATGGAGTAGTTAAGATACTATATAATTTTTTATTTAAAATTCTTTAATAAATGATTAAAAAAATACATCTAATTTTTTATATAAATTAAATGTATTTCATATGATACTCCAATACATGGAGTTAATTTTTATTTGGCAGGGACAGAAGGATTTGAACCCTCGCGAGCGATTTTGGAGAGATTAACCACATTGGTTAAAATCGTTATTATTATTCATTTTAATATCAAATAGTATATTTGTTATACTATAAGTGTTTATCTATCATAATTCAAATTTTATTTATAACTACTAATAGTACATTCATGTGTTGATAGCAAGCAATTTATTAGAGCACGACTATTTTTTCCATCAATAGTTGCACTACCGTAATACAGTATTTCATCATTATTTATTTTTTTAATATCTCCAATTAAAAATGGATTAATTTTACCTTCTACATTATACTTAAGTTCAACTATTTTACTGTTTCTTCCATCTAAATTAATTTCAAATACCATTGGACTTTCTTCACCAGTTCCAACTCCATATAGCTTATCACCATAAAATTGATAAACGCTTTTCATTTTATAAGCATCTATTTGATTTGAAGTTAAAGTTTTTAATAAGATGTAATCATTATTTGCAACCTTATAAAATAAACCTGTTTGTGTTTCTTCTGAATCTTGTGGAGTTAAATCAGCTAAGGCATATACTTCATCATAACCATTATTATTATATATATATATATTTAAGTCCTTATCAATCAATGAATAATGTTCAAAATCCTTCTGTTTTGTACACCCAGTAGTAATAAAACATAACGATATTAAAATTAGTAATAAAAACTTTTTCATAGTACCTCCATATTCATTCTAATTGTAACATAAAATGCTAAAAGTTTTAATAATGCTCTTAGATAGTGTAAGAACATTTTGGAAAAAGACATAAAAAAAGAAGAAACTCTTGGTATAATATACCTAAACAATCAGAAAAGGAGTTTCTTCTATGAACCCAATAACACAAAATATCGAAAATGGCATCAAAAATATTTTAAGAATCGTGGACAAATTTTAAAAAAAGAACTCTGTTAGAGAATACTTTAATTAAATTAACATATAAATGATTGAGATTGTTTTCTTTTGAATTTTAAAATGCTAATTGTACATAATATTATAAATATCATAATTAATATAAAACATACATAAATTTTTTTTAAATCTCTTTTAATATGCGTTTCCAGATAGACGCTTTCAGTATAAATTATCTTATCTTTATAATAAATGTTAATATCACCCAATTTACTACTTTTTTCATCTCTAAATGATATATCATTTTTTCCAATATATTCTATATTTAAATCATTAAAGTTGTAATCATTGGGTAAATACGCGTAAATATCATTTGATATTTTAATATCATAACTTTTTACAGTACTATCTAAAACATCTAAAGTTTTTATATAACTATCTTTTGACAAAACTAATTTATTACTGTAGTTAGTATCTATAAAATCTATTAAAGAAAGCGTATCAGTTAAATTATACACATTATCATCTTTTATTGCCCCCAAAGTTACAATTAAAATTTCTTGCTCTTTTGATATAAAATAAGCTCCTATACATAAACCTGCATTTAAAGTAAAACCAGTTTTACTTCCAAGTATTCTTGAAAAATCTTTATTTATTTTTTTATTATATGTATATAATGTGCTTTTAATTTCCAATCCGTTTGACAATTTATATTCTTTTGTTGTAAATACCTGTTTAAATATTTCATTATTTAAAGCATATTTTAATAAAGTTAAAATATCACTTGCAGTGCTATAATGATTTATATCATCTAATCCGACAACATTAGTAAAATGAGAATTGTGCATTCCAATTTTCAAAGCATTTTCGTTCATTTTATTTACAAAATTTTGAATATTGCCAGATAAAGATATTGCAAGGGCAATCGCAGCATCGGCTCCAGAAGGCATAATTGAAGCATAAAGTAAATCTAAATACGAAACTTCATCGCCAATTTTTAAGCCTGCTTTCGATGTATCCCATCTAACCAAATTATTCATATCTTTTGTATAAATTATTTTGGCATTTAAATCATCAATTAAATCTAAAGAAGTTATTACGGTTAATATTTTAGTTAAAGACGCAACACTTGCCTTCTCACTTTCTCCCAAACTATACATTACCTCGTTTTCGCTTAAATTATATACGATTGCATTATGGTAATGTAATTTAGGATATTCTAAAGCATACACATATGTTGGAAAAATGACTATTAACATGAACATTATTAACCGTAAATATTTCATAATTACCTCATATTTAATATATCATTAATGGATAATATTGTAAATTTAAAACAATCTAACAAAATTTTGTAAGTAAAATGAGAGAAAATGAAAATTCAGAATGGAAATACTTAGACTCTCAAAATAACGATATTGTATTCGTAAATTTAGATATGAAAAATGATGTTAACGGTTACAATAGAGCTTTATGATAAGATTAAAAAAGAGAAAGTACTAATTTGTATCTTCTCTTTTGTTTAATTAATTAGAAACTTTGGAACTTCATCTTTTTCAATAGATACAACATTTTTAAAATCCAGACTAACTTTCTTATATCCTGTTATACTACCTGCGGTATATCTGTAATAAATATATCCTTTATAGACTCCAAAAACACGATCGATGGATCCAGTCGAGTTACCAGTCAAATCTTTTAAACCACTAGTATCAACTGTATTACCAGTTGCTAAATCATATGATGCAATCACAAAGCTAAATGTGTATATCTTATCGTCGGTCCAGCAAGTTAGTCTTGACTCAATATTATCTCCGCCAGGTAAGGAAAAAACTTTCTCATAGTTACCATAGTCTATTTTTTTGTAAACCGAGAATGTTGATGAATTTGGTTCTTGACTATCAACTAAAATATATTCACCATTTGATGACACAACTTTTAAATCGTTAATATTTCTTACTTCTGGTTTGGTATTTTGTGATTGATTATAAAAGAAAACAATTAGTAACACTGCCATTACAAATATAATTAATAAATATAGAAACTTTTTATATTTCATAATTTACCTCTTGAGCTTATTATAGCATAGCAGATATTTATAATAAATACTTTTATTTCAATGTAAAAGAAGGTATAACTTTGAAAAATACAATCATTAAAAAATAATGCTAGTATTCAAATAGAATAATGGTGGTTTTACAAAAAAACATTAAGACAGGCTTCATTATATATACTAAACCACTTAAAAGCGGTATATGGTCATGACAGGTGCAGAAGAATTTGAACCATCACGAACGGTTTTAGAGAGATTAGCACTTTGGTTAAAATAGGTCAAAACAATAGTAGAATGTGGTTTTCTTGCAATAATTCAGGACATTTCTAAAGTGCCACCTTAAAATAACTTTAAGTAGTTTTTATTAAACCATG
>CAKOMH010000066.1:0-6902 GCA_934096595.1 uncultured Bacilli bacterium
CAATTAGAAGATGCTATTATTGCTGAATATAAAAAAGCAGAATAGTTAATGTTAACTACTTAGATTATCTAGGTAGTTTTTTTAGTTTTAAGATAAATTTTTACTTGTAATTAGCCTAATATTAGTGTAGTCTATATATCTATAAAACATAATAAGTCATAGGAATTATTTCCTTATATATATAGGAACTTATTTTAGCGTAGTACTTTTTAGGGAGTGGCGGGTGGGAAGACTTCCTAATTTTTATTAATAATTATTTTATAAAAACATATAATTTATTGGTGATAATATGGATAATAGATTAGAAAGTGTAACATTAATTAGTGAAATTAAGTTAAATGATAGGAAAAAGGTCAGCTTGTCCGGTTTAAAAAAGCTAGTAAGTTTTGATCCAGAAGAATTTGTTATGGATACTAATTTAGGTCCCCTTGTTTTAAAAGGTAATAATTTAGAAATAGTAAAATTAGATATTATCGATGGTAATTTACAAATAAAAGGTAAAATAAATTCGCTAGTTTATTTAGATGGAAAGGATAGTAAGAAAGATAATGGTATTCTTGCTAAGCTATTCAAGTGAGTATTAAATTACAGCTGCTTTGCTTTGGTATTTCTTTTCTTTATGGTATTTTTATAAGTTGGTTTTATCAATTTAATAAAAAATTTTTAGATAGGAGCAATTACTTTAGTAAAGTTATTATTTATATGTTAATGAGTTTCTTGATAGTGATTGGTTATATTGATATTTTTTACTTTGTAAATAAAGGTATCTTTCATATTTATTTTATTATTGTAATGTTAATGGGAGTTTTAGGAGGTAGAAAAATCATTAAGAAAAATAATTGAGGAAAGACTTTTGATTGATGAATTCAATTAAAAGTAGATCCTATGTTTAGTGATTGTTAGATGTCTAAGTAGTTATTAGATGTCATAAAAGATTAAAAAAGATAATAAAATGTAAAAATTTTGTAAATAATGGTTAGTTTATAGAAAAAAAAGATTATTAATGATAAAATTTAATTGATAAAGGGTCGTGTGTATTGTGAAGAAGAGTAAGAAAGCCTTAATCATTAAGAATTTACAAAGAAAAGGTATTTTAATTTTTTTGTTGGCTATTGTTTTTGTCGTCTTTAGTGGCTTAGTCAGAGACTGGATAGCAATTGGTAATAATTTTATTCAAAAGAAAAATTTAAAAAAAGAATATCAAGAACTTCAAGATAAACAAGAAGTTTTAGAACAAGAAGTTACTAAACTTCAAGATGAAGATTATGTTTTAAGATACGCTAGAGAAAAATATGGTTATAGTAAAGATGGAGAATTAATTATTAGAATTAATGAAAAGGATAAAGAAGATTAAGTAACTTAATAAAAATATTAATAATAGTAAAAAAATTATTTTGGTAAAAGATACCAAAAATTTTTTTAGTGAAATAGCCAACATTTTCTTTTCTTTTAGAATACTTTCTTGTATAATAACTAATTAGTGATAAAATGGAGTGATAAAATGGAGTCTATTAAACTTAGTAATATAACTTTTCAATATAATGATTTTACAGTATTTGATAGACTAACTATGCAAATTAATAAAGGCGTTAATACGGCGATTATTGGTACCAGCGCTTGTGGGAAAACTACGCTTGCGAAAATACTTGCTGGGGTTTTAAAGTACAGCGGCAGTATCATTATAAATGGGGTTGAAATTGTAAAAGATAATTTTTATCTTTTGAAGAGGTATGTTAGTGTTGTTACTAACGAAAGATATACCAGTACTAATATGGTAATAGATGAATTATTTAATAGTTTAAATGACTTAAATTTGACAGTGGAAGAAGAAGAGACTAGGGTTAATAAGATTGTCAAATTTTTTAAGTTAGAGAATGTTTTGGAAACGCGGGTTTCTACTTTTACAAAAAGATTTAAAAATTATTTAAAGATAATAAAGGCTTTAATTAGAAATAGTGAATATATTGTT
The DNA here is from genome assembly GCA_934096595.1 of uncultured Bacilli bacterium. GTDB lineage: Bacteria > Bacillota_I > Bacilli_A > RF39 > UBA660 > CAG-605. The sequence continues at coordinate 1,970 of CAKOMH010000066.1, forward strand.
TTTGATGATGTTTTTGTTAATATGGAAGAAGCAGATATCAAAAGAATTGTTAAGTATTGTAAAAATAATAATATAACTATTATTAATATTACAACGGATATGGAAAATTTATTAGATAGTGATTATTTAATTATTTTATATAATAAAGGGATTGCCATGGAAGGTAAGACTTTAGAATGCTTAAAAGAGGAGAAAATTTTAAAAAGATTAGGGTTTAATTTACCTTTCATGGTTGATTTATCGATTCAGTTGGGTTATTATGGATTACTAAACGAGATTATTACAAATGAAAGAAAGATGATAAAGACGATATGGAAATAGTTTTAAAGAAAGTCAGTTGTTCAGCGGTTAATGAGGAAAGAAAATTAAATAATGTTACTTGTACTTTCAAAAGTGGGAACATTACTTTTGTCAGTGGCATTTCTGGTCGGCTTTTAAGGGATTTACTAATCGGTAAAAAAGGTAAAAGTAGTGGGATTATTGAGATAAGCCCTGCGGGAACGATTAAAGATATTGGGTATTTAAGTAATAGTCCGTTAAAAGAATTTAAAACTAAGACGGTTTATGAAGAGATGAATTATCTAGGGGATTTATATAATTTAGATTATGAAGACCGTAATAAGAAAATGTATGATGCCCTAAAGTTAGTAGAGCTTAATGATAGTTATTTAAGAAGAAGTTTTGTTACTTTATCGACTACCGAACTGAAAAGAATACAATTAGCACTTATATTATTTTATAATCCATTAGTATATGTTTTTGATTATTATGAGAAAGGTTTTAACTATAAAGATATAGATTATTTAAAAAAAGTGTTAAGAAAGTTAAAAAGTAATTATAATAAAAATATTATTATTGTTAGTGATAATATTAGTTATTTTTTAGATACTTTAGATGAATATATTATTTTTAATAAAGGTAAAGTAGTAGTTACGGGGGATAAGAAGGATTTATATAATGAAGATTTGTATAAATATATTAAATGTCCAAAGATAATTTCTTTTATTAAAATGGTTAAAGATAAAGATATTAATTTATCTAATTATTTAGATATTAATGAGTTAATTAAAGGTATTTATAGAAGTGTTGAGGGTAAATGAGATATAAGGCAAAGATTAGTTATGATGGTAACTCGTATTATGGCTTTCAAAGATTAAATGAAATGCCTACTATTCAAAAAGAATTAGAAAAAGCCGTAAGTATTATCAATAAGAAAGATACGGTAGTTAAGGGAGCTTCAAGGACAGATAAAGGAGTTCATGCTTATGGGCAGGTTGTACATTTTGATTTGGATTATGAAGTACCAGTTGATAGATTAAAGACGGCTGTAAATGCTATATTACCAAGAGATATTAGAGTAAGGGAAATAGAAATTGTTAATGAGGATTTTCATGCTAGAAGAAGTGCGGTTGGTAAAAAATATGTTTATAAGTTTAATTTAGGGGAGTATGATGTTTTTTTAGATAGGTATTACTTGCAGTATCCTTATAAGTTAGATATTAAGAAAATGGAAGAATGTAGTAAAGTTTTCATAGGAGTTCATAATTTTAAGAATTTTACCGCGGGCCAAAGAGATAATTATGAGGCTATAGTTAAGGAAATAAACTTTATTAGAAATGGTAATTTTTTAGAAATAGAATTTGTGGGCAAAAGTTTTTACCGGTATATGGTAAGAAATATGGTTGGCGCGATGATTGATGTAGCCAGAGGAAAACATAGCATTAAAGAGGTAGAAGAATTACTAAAGAACTGGGATAAAAGGGGACAAATGCAAACGGCTAGTCCAAATGGTTTATATTTGGTAGCAGTTTATTATACAGGAGGTTTAGAAAATGGAAAATTTTAAGTTTAATGAAGAATTGTTAAGAGATGGGTATCAATTTTTAGCCAATAATAAGGGTAATGGGGCTTATGTTGTATTAGAAGATGGCGATTTAACGGATGATTATGCCGTAGATTTTAAAAATTTAGAAGATTATTTTAATATTAAAGAAAATCTTGGGAATGATAAATATTTACTGGTAATATATGATAAAAAAAGTAAGCTTTACAAAGTTATGTTTGTTAATAAAAAGTTAATTATTGGTTATCCATTTTTGGCTAAATTGTTTGGCAAACATAAGGTGGCTGCGGTAGAAGTTCAAGGAATTTTAAGTATTTTGAATGCTAAATTAAGACAACAAAGTTTACTAAATAGTGAAATAAAGCGCACGGCAATGGAAAATATCCAGCCTTTAAAACGCTCTAGGATGAATAATAAAAGGAAAAATTAAGGTTTTTCTAGGAAATTATAGAGGGTTGTGCTAAAATAAAAATGTGATTATGGAGGATATAATATGAATTTTTTAAAAAAATTAATAGATTCAGAATATAGAGAACTTTGTCGCTTTGAAAAAATTGCTGAAGAAGTTATGGCTTTAGATAGCGAATATAAAGCGTTAAGTGATGAAGAACTTAAAAATAAAACTGTGGAATTTAGAGAACAGTTAGATAAGGGAGTAAGTCTAGATGATTTAGTAGTTCCAGCATTTGCAACGGTGCGTGAAGCGGCTTATCGTGTAATTGGGGAAAAACCTTACTTTGTCCAAATTGTTGGTGGTTTGGCTATTCATTTTGGTAATATTGCGGAGATGAAAACCGGTGAAGGTAAAACTTTAACCGAGACAATGCCTACTTATTTGAATGCCTTAACGGGTAAAGGGGTACATATCGTTACTGTTAACGAATTCCTTGCTAAGCGTGACTCGGAATGGATGGGAAATATTTATCGCTTTTTAGGCTTAACAGTTGGTTTGAACTTAAGAGAATTAACCCCTAAAGAAAAACAAGAGGCTTATAATTGCGATGTTTTATATTCAACAAATAATGAAATTGGTTTTGATTATTTAAGAGATAACATGGTTGTAAGAAAAGAAGACCGTGTTCAAAGACCACTTAATTTCTGTATTGTTGATGAGGTTGACTCAATTTTAATTGATGAGGCAAGAACTCCTTTAATTATTTCAGGGGGGAGATTTGATTCTAAAAATCTTTACATTGATAGTGATAGAGCAGTTAAGAGATTAACGGAAGAAGACTATGATGTTGATGTTAAAACGAAAAATGTTTCTTTGACTGAGGCTGGTAGTAAAAAAATTGAAAAGATGTTTAATTTAGATAATCTTTATGATATTGATAATAGTGCTTTAGTTCATCATATTAATCAGGCTTTAAAGGCTAATTATGGTTTTTGTAAAGATGTTGATTATGTTGTTAGTGATGATCAAGTAATTATTGTTGACCAATTTACTGGTCGTTTAATGGTTGGTAGACAATATAGTGATGGTTTACATCAAGCAATCGAGGCTAAAGAAGGCGTTACTATTAATGAAGAAACAAAGACGATGGCTACTATTACATTCCAGAACTTATTTAGAATGTATAATAAACTTTCTGGTATGACAGGTACTGCGAAGACGGAGGAAGAAGAATTTATTAACATTTATAATATGTATGTTATCCAAATTCCTACTAATAAACCAATTGCCAGAGTTGATTTACCAGACTTAGTTTATGCCACGGAAAAAGATAAATATCATGCTATTGTTAATACAATCAAAGAAATCCATGCAACTGGACAACCTATCTTAGTTGGTACTATTAGCGTATCTGCTAACGAAAAGTTAAGTGCTATGCTTAAAAAAGAAGGACTTTCTCATGAAGTTTTAAATGCCAAGAATAATGCTAGAGAAGCAGAAATCATTGCTAAAGCTGGTGAAAAAGGCGCCATTACGATTGCTACTAACATGGCAGGTCGTGGTACGGATATTAAATTAGGTGAAGGCGTTTTAGATTTAGGCGGCTTATATGTAATTGGTACGGAAAGACATGAATCTCGTCGTATTGATAATCAGTTAAGAGGTCGTTCTGGTCGTCAAGGTGATGTTGGTACTTCTCAATTCTTTGTATCATTTGAAGATGACTTAATGCGTCGTTTTGGTTCGGGTATTGATAAGATTAAAGATGCTTTGATTGCATTAGGTATGACTGGTGATCAAGCAATTCGTTCTAAGAGATTTACCAAGACTATTGAATCAGCCCAAAGAAAAGTTGAAGGTAATAACTTCGATATGCGTAAGAGTTTGCTTGATTATGATAATGTTATGAATCAACAAAGAGAGATTATTTATAAGAGAAGAAATGCTTTACTTGATAATGATGATGTAACACCAGAAATTGAAGAAACATTTACTAATAATTTAATTGGCCTTGTTGACAGTCATATTGCTCCAGAAGGATATTTAACCGAACAAGATAAGACGGATATTTTAGAAGAAGTTAATAATCATTTGTTAACTAAGACCAAGATAACAATGAATGATATTAAAAATATTAAAGATCATGAACTTGCTAATTATTTTGAAGGCAAGATTATGGATGACTATAATGATAAGTTAAAAGAAGTACCATTAGAAGTTATTTCTCAATTTGAAAGAATGATTAGTTTAAGGGTTATTGATGAGGCTTGGGTAGATCATATTTCTACAATGGAACACTTAAGAGAAGGTATTGGACTTCGTGGTTATGGTCAATCTAATCCATTACAAGCCTATACGCAAGAAGGTTTTGATTTATTTGACCGAATGGAAGATGAAATTGATCGTAAGATATCAACATTCTTACTTAAGGCGCAAATTTCTAGAAGTGTAGAAGTTCAACCTAAGAAGCAAGAAGTAATTGCTAATGATGGTAAAGAACACGCAAAGAGTACTCCAAAGAAGACTAAAAAAGTGGGTCGCAATGATTTGTGTCCATGTGGAAGCGGGAAAAAGTACAAAAACTGTTGTGGTAAATAACCTCGCAAACCCTTATAAAATAAGGAATTGTTAAAAATAGAAAAAATGATAAATTTGTCCACAGATGACAATTTGTCCACGATTTGTCCACATAGCAT
>CAKOMH010000067.1:0-6781 GCA_934096595.1 uncultured Bacilli bacterium
AGTCATACCATTTTTGGTGCTCTTCATCCGAAAAATATCCCTCGTAAATTTTTAATGTTGCTAGCTTTAAACCAGTTTCATCTTGAACATTCAAGTCTTCCATTTGCTTTTTACAATTATCACTTTCTAAATAATCAGTTAAATCACTTTTTAAAAAATCAACAATTATTTCTTTTTGGTTATTATAAACTTTTCTTAAGCTTACAACAAAATTCTTTATTTTTAATAATAATTTCTTTTTCATTTATTCTTTATCAATCTCAAGATTGATTCCTTTCCTTTTTGATAAACTATATTCTACCATATTGCTATTTTTTCGTAAATAACTTAAAATGATTTTAGAAAGGATAAGATTTCTTCTAACACCAAAAGTTTCTAACTTGCATAAAATTAAGTATGTGGATAATTGTAGGAAGGGTGATATTTATGGGTTTTCCTCCTAACATTAATCCAGAACTTTTTTCTATTCTTGGTGCCGTAACTGGCATTATTGTTGAAGGTGATTATACTGCTAACGAGTTAAACTCCATTGGTAACTGGATAATTCTGGTGGGTCAGTTTATGTTAACAACTGCTGCTCAGCAACAATTAATAAATGGCCGCTATCAAAATAATAATGGTAGTAGAATTAGGAGCGATGCCAACAATCATTCGACAAATAATAAACAATATACGACGCAAGAGCAACTCCAAGAGCTAGCTAATTATTTAAAAAAGTTAGAAGCAAAAATAGAAGAAATCACTAAATAGTTATGAAAATAATTAATAAAATACTTAGCATACTTGTTACTATCTTTCTAATAACCAACCTTGTTGTAGTCTTTCTAATTAATGTTCACCTTGCTGGTCTTGGTATGATAAAATCAGCAACTGATGAATTAAGCCCTGAGGTTAAAATAAATGATTTATTAATTTATCAGAAGCAAAAAACTTATCAAGAAAATGACATCATTGTTTATAATATTCAAAATAAATATTCTTTAGCTAAAGTTAAAAATACTACCGAATATTTAACTTATATTAAAGATAATACTAATAAAGAATACTGTCCTATTAGCAATGCCGATATTAAAGGTAAACAAGTTGTTATCTTAAATGCTAAGCACATTATCATATATTTTATTACAGTCTTTATTTGCTTAGGCTACCTAATTATCAACATATTACTTAGTGTTAAAGAAATGAAAAAGGACTCTGAAGTTAATACTACTTCTTAGAGTTCTTTTTTTCATCTGTATCATCTTTTATAATAACAGCATCAACTACATCTTTATTTTTACTTCTCTTTTTCTTTTTTTCTTCCTTAGTCATGGTTTCTTTTACCACGCTTTTATTAGTTAACCAGCCAAAAATTTCTAAACCAGCATATATCATTAAGACAATACCAATCGTTTGAAAAGCTAAGTTAGCTTCTAAAATGGTATAAAGTCCCGCTAAAATTAAAAGAAGAGAAATAATTAATAGACTAAAGAACTTAGGATTATTTTTTTTATCTATTTGCATGGCACTTGCAAAACGCATAATCCCACTTAATAAAATCCAACCGCCAATAACAAAACGAACCATAGCTTCCACAAAACCAGCGGCAAAGAAAAACACCGAACCGATTGCCATACAAGAAATTCCCGCTACCATAGGTATGGCTGACACTTGGGGATTTTGTCTTACTAAAATATAATTTTTAATACAAGAATATAATCCAAACAAAATTAAAATGCCCCCTAAGATTCGGGATATAACTACAACCATTGTATCTGGATTCGTAAACATGATGGCGCCCAAGATAAAAAACAAAATGGCACTAACTAGAGAACTATTGTTATTGTAAGACTTAACTTCAACTCTCATAAAAAACCTCTTTTCTTAACTTAGATTATACAATAAATAACGCTCCATGGCTAGCAAAATATCCTTGCTTTTTCACCATTTTCTTAAATCTTTCTTACTATATAATATATATATACTTAATTATATAGTATTTTCATTATTATATATAGGTATTATTTTTATCCCCAAACTAATTTCGTCCTTAAAGTAATATCAAGGGTGGGCGGGTTGGGAAGTAATCATAAAAAACCTAGATATTCATTTCAAAACATTTCACAAAACTTTCAAGAAAATACTCATTGCTAATATTAATCAATTAGTGTATTATACGGTATAGGTGATTGCACATGAATTTAGAAAAATCATACCTTTATTTAAAACAAATTTTAAAACAAGGCGATACTATCGTCATTGGTGTTTCTACGGGACCAGATTCTATGTGCTTATTATATCTTTTAGAAAAAATTCAAAAAGAAATTCCCATTAAAATCATTGTTGCCCATGTAAATCACCATGTTCGTAAAGAAGCAATTACCGAAGAAGAATATATCAAAAAATATTGTCAAAGCCATCAAATTATCTGTGAAGTTGCTAATCTTAAACCAGTAAAAAATAATTTTGAAGCCGTTGCTCACGAGTTTCGCTATGCTTTTTTTAAAAAACTAATTCAAAAATATCAAGCTAATTACTTAATGACCGCTCACCATGGTGATGATTTAATCGAAACTATTTTAATGCGTCAACTAAGAGGAGCGTCCTTAAAAGGTTATGCTGGTATGAGTTTGCAAACCTCTTATGAAAATTTCAGCTTGGTAAGACCTCTTCTTTTCTATACGAAGGAAGATATTCTTGAATTTGCCTCTTTAAATAACATTAAATATTTTGTAGATAATACCAACTTTTTAGATGATCACCTTCGTAACCGTATTCGTCAAAATATTTTACCCACTTTAAAAAAAGAAAATCCTAATGTTCACTTAAAATATTTGCAATTTAGCGAAGAATTAGTGGCAGCTGACAAAGTTTTACAAAACCTTACTAATGAAATTATAAAACAAGTATATAATAATAATAGGTTACTAATACCCGCATTTTTAAAACAAGACAAGGTGATAGAAGAGCGAATAATTAAATTGATTTTAAAAGATTTATATAAAGACAATATTAATATCATAACCAATAAGCAAGTTACTAACATTATTGCTATGATTTACCGCAAAAAACCTAATGAAACTTTGTTATTACCCAATGGTTTTATAGCGATGAAAAATTATAACGAATTATATTTTAATAAAAAAGATTGTAAAGAAGTAAAAATAGATAATAAGAAACATAAACTAAAAGCTGTTAATAACTACAATAATCAAATAATCAAAATAGTTGGTGAGTGTAGTGATACTTCAAATTATTTAACAAGACTAGATAGTAGCGAGCTTAATCTGCCTCTATATATCAGGACCAGAAAAGATGGCGATAAAATGACTATCAAAAATATGACTGGCTCTAAAAAGATAAAGGATATTTTTATTGATAGTAAAGTTCCCATGGCGAAAAGAAATTCGTGGCTCTTAGTTTGTGATAATGATGATAATATCATTTGGTTACCCGCTTTAAAAAAATCAAAATTTGATAAAGAAATTAATGAAAAGTATGATATAATACTAATGTTTGTAAAAGAAGGAGAATAAATATGAATAAAAAAAGACAGAATGCTGTCAAACAGTTTACACCTTATTTAGTTCTAATCTTGATAATTTGTGCCATGTTATTCCTATATAGTGGTACGGCAACAAAGGTACATGAATTAAAAACTGGTGAGTTTTTAAAATATATAAATGAAGGTAAAGTTACCGAAATGACTATTACTCCTAAGAGTGATGAATCGGTTTACTATATTACTGGTAAAATTGATGGTTATAGCGATAAAGAAACCTTTACTGTTCGTATCGTTGGGGAACAATTAGATACGGTAACGGCTTATGCTACAAGTCATAGTCTAAATCTTTATGATACTAATAAAGACCCGGGAAGTAGCGTTATTCCATATATCGTTGTTAATGTACTTCCAATCGTTGTTATTTGTGCTTGTGGATATGTTCTATTTATGAAAATGTCAGCAGGTAACAATAAATCAATGGACTTTGGTCGTTCTCGTGCTAAATTAAGCGAAGACGGTGGTAAAGTAAGATTTACCGATGTTGCGGGTTTAGATGAAGAAAAAGAAGAGGTAAGCGAGTTAATTGACTTCCTTAAAAATCCTAAAAAGTTCCAAAAATTAGGAGCCAGAATTCCTAAAGGCGTTCTTTTAGTAGGGCCTCCCGGAACTGGTAAAACATTACTTGCTAAAGCTGTAGCAGGTGAGGCCAATGTGCCATTCTACTACATATCGGGTTCTGATTTTGTTGAATTATTTGTTGGCGTTGGTGCCTCTCGTGTGAGAGATATGTTCAAACAAGCTAAACAATCTGCCCCATGTTTAATTTTCATTGATGAAATTGATGCCGTTGGTCGTCAAAGAGGTTCTGGTATCGGTGGCGGTCATGATGAACGCGAACAAACCCTTAACCAATTATTAACAGAAATGGATGGCTTCGGCGCTAACGAAGGTATTATTATCATAGCAGCTACTAACCGTCCTGATGTTTTAGACCCAGCCTTATTACGCCCTGGTCGTTTCGATAGACAAGTAACAGTTAGTCTACCAGATGCTAAGGCTCGTGAAGAAATCTTAGGAGTTCATGCTCGTAACAAAGTATTTGCTGATGATGTTAACTTAAAAGCATTATCCCAAAGAACCCCAGGATTTAGTGGGGCTGACTTAGAAAACTTATTAAATGAAGCAGCTTTACTTGCTGTTCGTCGTAACAAAGAAGCTATTACCATGGATGAAATTGATGAAGCAACCGACCGTGTCTTAATGGGACCTGCTAAGACATCTCGTAAAATTTCTGATAAAGAAAAACATCTTGTGGCTATTCATGAATCAGGTCATGCTGTAATCGGTATTAAACTTGCTGATGCCCAAGAAGTTCATAAAATCACCATTATCCCAAGAGGTATGGCTGGTGGCTATACTATGATGCTTCCAAAAGAAGAAAAAATGGGTATTATGACTAAAGAAGAACTAGAAAGCCAAATTATTGGTTTAATGGGTGGCCGTGCTGCTGAAAAAATCTTCTTAAACGCAACAACCACAGGAGCTTCTGACGACTTTAAAAAAGCTACACATATTGCTAGAAGTATGGTAACTAAATACGGAATGTCTGATTTAGGACCAATGCAATTAGAAGAAGAACAAGAAGGTGTCTTCTTAGGTCGCGATTACAATAAGACTAAGAACTTCTCTGATCAAGTAGCTTTAGAAATAGATAAAGCAGTTCGTAAAATAGTTGATGACTGCTACGATAAAGCTGTTGAAATCTTGAAGAAAAACGAAAAATTAGTTAATTTACTTGCAGATGCTTTAATGGAAAATGAAACTTTAACTAAAGAGCAAATCGAATGTTTAGTTGAAACAGGTAAAATGTGTCCAGTAGACCCTAAACCAACTGCTGAACCAACAATGGTTAAACTAAAAGAAGTTGCTAAATCTAAGGGAATCAAAGGTTATGCTAAAATGACTAGAGAAGAATTAGAAAAAGCTATTGAAGAATCCGAAAAGTAATAAAATAAATAATTATAAACGATATAATGATTATTAATAAAGTCTTTATATCGTTTTTTTTGATTTCCAAGTTTAAACTGAAAAAATATAATATAGAAATAATTGCTATGCCCCATTAAAACAGCAATTAGAATATAATTAATAAAAACGAAAAATACTTTATGCTTTAATTTACATACCTTAAGAGAAATGTTATACTTTTGTTAGAAAAAGAAATAGGAGCTAAAATGATAAAACAAATAAATAATAATAAAATCTTAATAATTAGCCACTTGGCTGATATTGATGGTATGGGTTCAATAATACTTGGTAAATTCTATTTTAAAAACTTTGATTTTTTACTTGCGGATAATAATCAAAATTATGACTTAGAAACCGATATTGAGGCTGAAAACTATGAAACTATCTATATTTGTGATTTAGGATTTTCTGATAAAAATTTAAATTACTGTTTAAATCATCCCGAAATTGCTAATAAAATAAAAAATTTTGACCATCATGAGTCAGAAGAAGCAAAAAATAAGTATCCCTTTGTAAATGAAGTTATTAAATTAGATGGTCGTTTAACCTGTGCTACCGAGTTGTTCTATAATTATTTATTAACTTTACCTAATAGTGATTTTTTAAAAAGCGATTTCTTTAAAAAGATGGTTAATGCTATTCGTTGTGAAGATACTTGGGTTTTTGAAGCTGAAAATAATACTTTAGGACCTGACTTAGCAACCCTTCATGCTTTTCTAGGAGCAACAACATTTATCGATGTGATATCTAATCTAAATTGTACTGGTGATTTTTACCTTCCTAAAGCATATGAAGATATAATAACCAGCCAAAACGCGACTAAAGATTATGATGTTTCAAATTATGTTAAGAAAGCCCGATTAATTGAATATAACAATTATAAAATTATCGTTTCAATTAGTGAAGGCTATCGTTCTTATGTTGGTAACGAACTTATGAAAATGTATCCCGAGGCCGATTTTGCCTTAATTATTAACTTTTATCGTTTGACTTGTTCTTTAAGAATTAATAACGATAAGCATGATTTAGGCCAAATTGCTCAAGAATTTACTCCTAATGGTGGTGGTCATAAAAGAGCGGCAGGCTTCCAATTTGATGAGTGTTCTATTCCTAAGATAGAGGAAATTATCTCTAAATACTTAGGAATGCTAAAAAATTAAGACAAAATAATTTTTATATGTTAAAATAAAGTAGCAGAAGTTTTGACGAAGGTGGTATTAAAATGACAAAAATAATTGCTTTAGTAAATCAAAAAGGTGGTGTTGGTAA
>CAKOMH010000068.1:0-6676 GCA_934096595.1 uncultured Bacilli bacterium
TTTTAGCAAAATTCACAAATAAATTTAAAAAAATAGACACATTCTTTTTAGAACATGCCATTTTGTCAACAATCTGAGACTTATCAAATTTGATAAGTCTTTTTTAGTAAGTATAACTAGCAAAAAATTTATTATAATTATAATATAGTAGTTTACATATTATTTTTTAAGATTAACTACCCAGCGTAAAAAAACGGGAAGTTAAAAATTTATTTTATCCCTGACAAACAAATAGTTGCAAAAAAAATAAAGTATGCTATACTACTATTAGAAAGAACGAGAGTTCTTAAATAAAAAAAGAGATACATTTGATTTCGTATGTTAGATGTTTCTCAGTCCATTATGGTTATTTGTGAGAAGCACCTATTCAATGTTGAGTAGGTGCTTCTCAAATTTTTTATTAAAAAATTTACTTCCTTTTGATGGAATTTATAATTTCGTCCACTAGGGCTAAAATTACTATGAGCATAATTAAATACTCCATTTAGAATCATTCACAGGACCGCCTCCTTCCACTTTTAAAAGATAAAAATGGACTGAGAAAGAAAGCACCTAACAATCAAATGTATCTATCTAATATGGTACCATAAAGACCAGTATAAATCTACTAAAAAAAGTAATTTTGTTTAATTATAAATTAATATATTTTAACAAGATTACTTTTTATTTTTTTAAGATATTTTTTATTTTAGATTTAATACTTTCTTTGTCAAAGCCTAACTGTTGCATACTTTGGTTAACACTACCACTAGGCATAACATCATCAATGCCAATAATATTATCATAAGAAGTATAACGACACCACATATCTTTACCCGAAGATTCTAACACAATAACTTTGCCAGCCAAAAGAGCATTTTTATCACTATCACTCATTTTATCTAAAAGATTCTTACATGGTACCGAAACTACTCTTAAATCGAGGCCCTCCTTCATTAATTCCTCAGCAACAACTAAAGTTAAAGTAATATCAAAACCACTACTCAATACGGTTGCAACATTACTCTTACTTTCCCTAATAATATAAGCCCCCTTACTAGCGCCAGTTACTTTACTTCCTTTTAAAATGTGTGTTATTTCGCCACTTAAAATCAAACAAGTAGTCTGTTTAGCTTTTAAAATTGTCCCCCAAACACCTATAATCTCATTAATATCACTAGGTCTAAAAACTAAAACATTGGGTATATTTCTTAATACATTAAGTACTTCAAAACTAGATTCCACAGAACCTTTCTTAGAATTACTAAAACCATCATGAGTAAAAATATAACAAACCGGCAAATTCATTAACGAATTCATTTTTATATCTTCTAACATATTATAAGCATATCTTAAATGGGTTGCGGCAAAAGTTTGAAAACCATAAGTAGAAATCCCGCTTACAATACTGCCCATTGCCGCTTCTCTAACGCCAAAAGTTATATTACGCCCCAGATAATTTTTAGAAGTAAAATTGGCTTCCTTACTTAAGTTAACGCGACAACTAGAAGCCATATCACTTGAACCCCCTAAAATAAAGGGAATCTTATCAGCCAAAATATTTAAAATTTTATTATTAGATTCTGTCATTTCTTCTTGATAAGTATTTTGAATTTTAAAACTATTCATATCGATATTAAAACCAATATCTTTATTATCAGCAAAATTAACCAGCATTCTAATTTCATTTGACGGATATTTTGCCATCGCATCATGATATTCCTGCCATAATTTGAACTTTCTACAAACTCTATTTCGAATATATTTACGATAGCTATCTAATAATTTATCATCAACATTAAACTTTTCTGTACTAAAGCCATATTTTCTCTTTAAATTTTCTAAATCATCTTTTGTTAAAGGGTGGTCATGAACAATATTAGTATTTTGGTTGAACGAGTCTTTACCAATAACCGTTTTAATTTCAATCAAACTAGGTTTATTAGTTACTCTCTTGGCTCTTTTAATAGCTTTATCAACTTTATCAACTGACGAACCTTCCCCAACATAATCAGTTTGCCAACCCATACTGGAAAACTTTTTTAAAATATCATCAATACTAGATTTTTCTAAATTATTATCCATCGTCATGTTATTAGAATCATATAACACAATCAAATTACCTAAGTTATAAAGTCCTGCCAAAGAAGCTGCTTCCATTAAAAGTCCTGATTCTATATCGCCATCACTTATTAAACAATAAATATAATGATTAATTAACTTTTGACTCTTAATATATTTACTTAGTAAACTTTGATAATATTTTTCGCCGATAGCCATACCAACAGCCGCACTAAAACCATACCCCGATGGTCCCGTCGTTAAATCAATACCACTAGTCTTTAACATATCATTTAAAAGAGGTGTCTTACTATTTGGTTGCCCAAATTTTTTTAAATCTTCTAAAGTAATATCAAAGCCTGCCATATACATATTAGCATACACAAGCCCCGTTGCATGCGCCGCTGACAAAACCAGACGATCCCGATTCAACCACTGTGGAGAAGTTGGCATAATATTTAGATGTTCAGTAAAAAGTGTATAAATAATACTACTAGCACCCAAAGAAATACCCGGATAACCTGCCCCAGCCGCATCTATCATATCAACACTAAGTATCTTTAATAAATTTAAATATTTTTTTGTCTCTTCTTTCATAATCCCACTTTATCCTTTTTACTTTTGTCTTTAATTTTATCTTTTTAATTTTTTCTTATCCTTAATGATTTTTTATCTTTATTTATCTATAATTAAAACTTAAGATTTTATTTTATCATTCTTTTTTAATATTAATTTAATTATTATTTTCTAAAAGGTCATTACACAATTCATATAGTTTTGCCATAGCATCTTTATTATCATTTTTAGCCATATTATTTTGCATAGTTTTTAAAATACTTGGATTATTAACTATATTTTTAATTTCTCTAGTCAACCCAAAAGAAGTTCTAAATCGCTTGCCATAACCATTTTTGGTAAAAAATTTATAATTAGCAATTTCTTGACCACCGCTTGCATTTATCATCATAATAGGTTTATGAAAATATAAACACTCTGTTGACTGAGCTCCCCCTGGTTTCGAAATCACAAAATCACTTACTTGTAAAATTTCTGGAACATTAGTTATAAAACCTAAAGTATGGACATTAGTAATATGATTATTTGTAATATAATTATCCACAATTTCTTTACTCTTTTTATTATTTCCAGCAATATAAATAATATCTAAATCCAAATTATTTTTCATAAGTCTTTTAATATAAGGAATTGAAGTAGTCGAACCATTACCACCACCACCAAAGAATGTTACTACTAAGCGGTCGCCTTTTATTCCCAATTTTTTTAACAAATTTTCTTTTTTAAAATTATTATCTACAATCGGTGCAATAGGTATCCCTAACGGTTTTATTTTTTTCTTATCTATTCCTCTTTTTACTAAGAATGGTACTTCACTCTTATCACCAACAATTAAATAATCATCGCATTTGTAATCATTAAGCCATAGTTCACACGATTCATAATCAGTAACTACAGTAACTAATTTAGAATTAATTAAACCTTTATGGTTATAATGACTTATCAAACTACTTCCAAAAAAATGGGTAGCAATAGTTAAATCCGGATTAAAATCAGCAAGAATTTTTCGCATTCTTTTATTTTTGAACAAAGTTGTCGAAATATAGTCAGCTAAGTATCCTCCAACTACCGTATTACTACTCTTATAAAACATATCATGAATAAATGGTGTTTTTAACATAAAAAAGGAATTAACTTTTTGACTAATCTTTCCAATTAAAGGCATCGCATAATCCATTAAATCAACACATTTAATTTCCAAATTACTATTTTGTTCTAAAAAATACCTTTCAATATATTTTCCTATCGCTTTATGACCATTACCATAAGAAGCATAGATTATTAATATTTTCTTTTTCATATTTATCCTCTAAGTTAATTATACTAAAAACCTACAAAAAAGTATAGAACCAATCCATTACCGATTTATCTATACTTTACAGATTTATTCATACTTTTCTAATACATTAAAATTATTTTTTACTTTATTATTTTTCTTCTTTTATAAACATCAGCTAAATACTCTTTACGACCAGCATCAATATGATTAAGTTCTGGCTCATTTTCTAAATATTTAATACCTAATCTAGCTAATTCTTTAGGTTCATAAACAACTACCCCATCGGATTCTAATCCTGTCGACTTTAGTATTAAATCATGATATTTAACAGCAAGCACTAATTTATCAGTTTTAGCATTTAATTTTGAAGATATGACAATTAACTTATCTAAATCAACCTTATCAATCATGACGCCATTTAAATTATCTCTTTCAAAACCATAGTTTCTATTTACAATAATTTTTAACATCATCATCAATGCTTTTTCTTCTCTAGTAAAATCTAAATGACCATTTTCTATTATTTGCCCATCAGCCAGTGGTGTTCCTAAAATTGGCGGATGTATAGCTAAAACTTTTTGAATACGAGGTGATTTACTAGCGTAGGCGCCAACTAAGCCCCCAGCACTTTCGGTCATTAGCATAACATTTTCTAACTTTGCTTCATCTAAACATTGCATTAAGTTTTTAGCAAAATTTCTGGCGTTATATTCTCTAACATTGCCTGTTAAGGGATAATCATAAAACCAAGAACCATCAAACATATTATGACCAGCATCACCTGTAAAACCCGTTTGTTCTAAAATATGCAGGCGATGTTCCATCTGACCACCAACATAAATAGTAGGATTTTCTTTATCATACTCACCTTTTATATAAAGACTACCTAAATTATTGGGTTTAAATCTTTCTTTTCCTTTTCTATAATTATCCATGTTTACTTTTCCCTTCTTAAAGTTTTCTTAAACATTTCAACCGTATTTCATTATACTTATAACTTCACTTTTTTAATGTTATTAATAATTAAATTACAATAACATCTTTCTATTTTAATACTCTTTTCAAGTTTCTTAATGTCTCAGCCTCACAAGTACAAGCACTTGTTTTACAATGATTTACTCTTAAACTAATGAGATTTAATTTTACAAATAATTCATTGTTAAAATCAATAAAACATCTTTTCAAATATTTATTATCTCGCCAATTAGGAAAATGATAATTTAAATACTTTATTAAAACACCAGTCGTCTTTTTTACTACATTTTTATCGATGCAAACAATTTTTAATCTATCTATTTCTAAAAAAACATTTTTTATAAATATGGCTTCAATCTCATTATAATACTTATTTAACATTTTACTACTTCTATATAATTCAAACATAATATCGAGTGATTTGATAATATTTTCAGCCTTTCGTATATTTTCATCAGCATAAGTTCTTGAAAAATTTCTTTTACTTGGAGTTACATAATACTTAGCAAAGTTACTAAAACCAATTTTATCTTCTTTACACAAATAATAATAAAGATAAGACATTGCTTCATTAGAACTCAATTTATAATTGGGTAAAGTTAAGTCTTTTCTTTTAAATAATTTACCATTTAAACTACTATCAATGGTTAACAACGCTTCTTTATGCTCCGAAATTAAAAATTCATTTGGATAAATTTGGCTGGTACTATTAAATAAGCCCTTTTCTACATAATGCATTCTACTTAAAACGACATTCATATCACTATATTTTCTAGTATACATGAGTTCATACAAATAAATATTGTTTATATAATCATCACTATCAACAAATGTTACAAAATCTCCACTCGCATTTTTTAATCCATTTAGCCGAGCCATTAAAATTCCCTGATGGTGTTGATTTACTATTTTAATATTTGGATATCGTTCCCAGTAATCATTAATAATATCATAAGTATCATCATCAGACCCATCGTTTACTAAGATTATTTCCGTATCTGGATACTTTTGGTGCAAGCAAGAATCAATAGCTCGTGCCAAAGTTTTTGGATTATTATAAATTGGCATAATAATGCTTATAAGTTCCATGACCCAATCCCCCTTAAAAAATTAAGCCTACTCTATCACATTAGTTACCTAAAGTCAAAATATTTTAAAATCAATTTGTTATATTAAAATCCCACAATGCCAAAAAATACTAACTTTTTTGAACCAAACCTCATTTTTTTATATATAAAACAAGATTTCTATCATTTTCAAGTTAGTATTTATAATAAACAAAGCTTTATTTTTCTAATCCAAAGTTGATTAAATAATTCTAAATTTTTTAAATTTTCCAAGTATTATGGGAAAGTTTAATGTCAATCCTCTTAAATTTTTTTATTTTATTCTTTATTAACATACATTAATTCTTCAAAAATATTAGAATGTTTTTCCATAAAACAAAATCACCTCATTTAAATCCCCATAATTATTAACTATTGTCTACAATTATTTGATAATATTTTTATTAAAATTCTATTTCTCTATTGGAACATTAATAGCAAATTCTTCTTGAATTTTAATCACTTCTTTTTCAGGCATATTTACAGCTATAGCAATTTGCTTAGATGGCATTTTCATATCAGTTAAATTTTTAATCGTTTCCTTCTTAGAAGCAAGAGCTCCTTCAATTTTGCCTTCAATTTTTCCTTCAATTTTTCCATTATTGTGTGCAATATTAATATCAGTATTCTTAAGCTTTTGCTCTTCTTCTTCCTTATTAACATACATTAATTCTTCTTCTATACTAGAAAATTTTTCCAT
>CAKOMH010000069.1:0-6613 GCA_934096595.1 uncultured Bacilli bacterium
CTCCTTACTTAATCTTAATATCCTATGGTGTACTCGTTATACCATAAATGTTTTTCAATCGTATAAGAAATCTGACGCTCGCTATTGTTAGAATTATAATTATCCACAATTTTTTGAAGTTTAGCATTTAAAGAGTCATAATTTTCATGAGTTCTAAACCTATGGCCAATCATACAGCAAGTGTTTATAAAGCAACTATTCTCAGGAATATCAATTTTAAAGCCATCACTATATTCATAATGACTTAGATTGTAAGCAGTTTGGCAATTTTTCCCAAAAATATCTTTAGGATTGTAGACAAAAAAGTAAAAAACAATGGCTAATATGGCAATGGTAACACAGACAATTAAAATTATCTTTTGCTTTTTGTTCATCAGTTAAAATTCCTTTCTTGGCGCTATTATATCATGTTTTGGGTTAATAAAGAAATACAGGCATTGGGTATCCCTATAACCCTGTTACTATTTCGGCTTTTAACATTTTTCTCGACAATTCGATAATTTGGTACACCACTTTTTGTTGAAATTGTAGCAACCGCCTTATTTATATTTATTGTTTTCTTTTCAAAATCTATATTTCTCCAAGTTAATCCTAAAAGTTCTTCACAGCGAGATCCTGTATCCATGATAATAAACATGGCAGTTTTAAGCCTAATGTTAGTCGTAGATAGTAACTCTTTAACATAATCCATTTCCTCAGTGGGTAGAGTATTCTTTTTCATCAGGTTTCTCTATTGGTTTTTTTTGACAAAATTGCAAGGGTTTTCTTTTAATATTCTTTCTAACTTTGCAAAATTAAACATGTTGCTTAATACTTTAAAAATAATGAAAAGATTTAAGGAAGAGAATTAATAATGAATTTACAGAAACTAGATTTAGAAGAATTTTTTCAGAAAGGTAATGGTGGTTATACGGCGTATGAATTGGCTTATCCTGAAGGTTTAGGAGCATCTATTTTAATAACGCCTAAGAAAATGATAGAAGTCTATAACAATCCAGCCTTGGATAAAGCCAAAGCTTTGTTGTCAGGTATTGGCAGTCATGGCGATACGTTAGAAATAATTTTGGCTGCTATATTTAATTTGGAATTACAAGGTAGCTATTTAAAAAAGCAAAGAATTTTGAATGATGCTATCGGGGGCGAAGTTTTTAATTATATTTTTGTGAGATTGTTAATCAAATCGATAATCTTTATATAACAGTGGAATGTCCGTGGTGTATAAATAGTAAAGAATATGATTGTTTAAAGAATTTAAATGACATGATAAAGGCTTTAAGTTTTAGAATTATACCAATGGTTACCATATATAATTATGATCCTGCAAAGGGAGATTTTGGGTCTTGTGATAAGAAAGAACTTTATAGTGGTATTTCTTTAGATGAGGCTTTAGCTTATTTTGAAAATAAAGTTGTTTCTAATAATGAATATTTTATTAAGACAGCTAATTTTATCTATTTAGAAGAGGAACAAGAAGAAAAGAGTGTTTATAAAAGAGAAAAAAATTAGGGAGATTTCCTTTTTTGTTGCTATGAATAGTATGATGTAGTAGAATACTAGTACGACATGGGATTTAAAAAAATATGATTACTTTGGCAAACGAGGGATTATTTGCGTGAAAATTCAATGGACTGCTGTAATTAAATAAAAGTTAAGAAAGATGTGGATTTATGGAAAACGAAGAAATAATAAAGAAATACTTTTCACTGATTGAAAGAATTAAAAGAGATTATTTTTTCTTAAATTTGAGTAGCAAAGAATATATGGATATTGTTGATAAAGCCATTAAGATTAGTAAAGAAGAATTAGGTGACCAAGAAGATTTCTTATTATACGAATATTTAAAAGATAATTTAGAGATATTATTAAGACAGGAAACTGGAAAACAACTTAGAAATGATAGTTTAAATGTTTTAAATAGTTATTTTAAAACTTTAGTGATTAATACTTCTAGTTATGAAGCTTTTAGCCGTGGTATAAATAAGTTCTTTGACTTTTTAAATAATTATAATGTTAAGTTAAAGAGTAATGATATTGATAGTTTACTTAAAAATAACCAGCAGGCCTATCTTTTAGCAAAAGGAATTTTTAAATACTTAAAGGAAATTAAGTTAACTAGTTTGGGAAAAGATATTAATTTGAATACAATGTTATTATCTTATTACTTAGTAGATGAAAATTCATTAAAACTTGAGGATGCTGCTAGTCAAGATACTTACTCTAGAGAAGAAGTAAGAAAGGTGTTTGCTTGGTTAATATATGACTTTAAGAAGAAATTTGCTTTCTTAGAGATAAAGGATATAGATAGTTTAGTCGATAAGGCTATTGATGAAAGTCTTAAGACAGCTAAGGGAAAAGATGATTTTAATAATATTTTAAGACAGCATTTAGAAGAAAACTTTCTTGGACTTAGTAGAGGAGCTTTAGAAGAAAAACTTAATGATACTTTAGAAAAATATTTTAATTCTTTAGAGATAGATATTTCAAACTTTTCTTCTTTTAGTAAGATACTAAGGAATGTTTTATATTTCTTAAATAAAAATAATGTAGATTTAAGATTGTCAGATATAGATTTGCTAGTAAAAAATACTGATAACTTAAGGTTATTAGGTAGGGGCATTTGTAAGTATTTAGAACAAATAAAGAAGAGTAGTATTTATAATAATAATAATCTTAGGACATTATTAGAAGCTTATTTTGTTGTTTATAAAAATACTTTTAGATTAGATGATACTGAACAGAAGAGTCTTTATGAATTTTATGAAGGCTATAGTAAAGATGAAGTAGATAAAGCTCTTAAGATGCTATCAGTTGAAGAGATTGAACTTTTAAGAGAAAGATATGCGACTGATGGTAGTTACTTAGAAAATGGTAGTACTTCAAAAAAAATAGATAAGCTTTTAAAGAAAGTAATTCCCGAGTATTTGGAAAGAATTGTAAAACAAGAAAAAGAAGAAGTTATATATTGTTTATTTTCAGGTATTGATAAATCCTTAGTTGATGTGGCTCTTAAAAGATTGCCTCTTTCTTATCAAGGTAAAATTGCTGAATTAAAAAAAATATACTATCAACAAAGTGATGATACAATTTTTGATAATAAAGAGTTCAAAGATAATATTTATCCCTATTTACTAAATATTCTTAGCAAATTATCAGTTAATTCTTTAGAAGGTTTGAAAGACCAAAAAAGCTTGTTGGAAATATTCGAGGGGTATTCGGAATCTCAGATAAAGAGAATTATTTCTTATTTACCAAAAGAAGAGAGAAATATTTTAACTTTAAAATACAATCGAACTACTTTAAAAGTTAGAAATGGTTTTAGTGGTTTAAATGAAGAATATGCTAGAAGTTTAGATGAATTAATTAATAAGAAGATGATGAAGCTTTTGCAAAAGGAAGCAGCTCGTAAACCGCTCACAGAAAAAATAAATAAATTTCCAAAAGAAGAAATAAAAAGAGTAGTAGGGGAATTATCAGAAGAAAAACAAGAATTATTTTATTTAAGATATGATAAAGATTTAAACCTTAGAGATGATTATGAAGCTTTAAATCATAAAACAAAATGTAAAATATCAAATTTATTGAGCAAAATTATTGTTAAATTAAATAGAGGGAGTGAAACTAAATTTAATGGTCGTGCTAAAAATTTCTATCATAGATTAGGAATGCATTCAAAAGAGAAAATTGATAAGGCAATCAATTGTTTGCCACTTAATGATAAAGAACTTTATCATTTATATTATGATAAAAATGGTGATGCTTTAGCAGGCTTTTATACTCTAGATAAGGATACTAAACTTAGAGTTAAATCATTAGCTTTAAAAGTTAAGTATATTATTAATAAAAATAGTGATGAACTAGGAGAGGAACGGTCTTTAACGACTCTGTATCAGCTTTTAAGTGATTATTCTAAAGAAGAAATTGCAATAGCAATTAAGAGGTTATCGGAAGAAGAAAAGGTAACTTTTGATTTACGTTTTGATGAATTGGGAAACACAAAAGAAAGCTATCGAACTTTAGATATTAAAACTAAAATGAAAATCAAAAATTTACTTATTAAGATTAAAAAAATGATAAATAATAAGTCTGAGTTGCATACCGGCCGAAAAGTAAAGAACTTATATAGTCGTTTGGAAGGGTATTCTAAAGAAGAAGTTGATTTAATAATAAAGGCATTATCTTTGAAAGAACAGCAGTTTTTAGCTAGTGTTTATGACAAGGATGGTAATCCCACAAGCAAATTTTATGAACTTTCAAGTAAAGAAAAAAATCATATTACTAATTTAATTTTGAAGATAAAGGGATATTTGAAACCTAGATATGCTTTAGATGCTCCTTACGGAAGAAAAAGGAAAAATTTTTATAATCGCTTTAATGGCTTTTCAAAGGAAGAAATTGATATTAAGGTGAAGGAGCTTTATTTAGAAGAACAACAATTTATAGCTGGTATTTATGACTCGAATGGAAAGATTATTGTTAATGTTTTAAGTAAAAACAGTGAACGAAAAATGAATTATCTTGTTGTTAAAATAAAAAATAATTTGCAAATACAAGAAGATAGTAAGAAAGAACGGACAGCTTTGGAGAACAATGCAGATAATTTCTATACTAATTTTGAGAGTTATGATAAAAAACAAGTCGATGAAGCTAAAAGAAGTTTACCGATATCATATCAAGAATTACTTAACTCTATTTATGATGAGAGAGGAAAGCTTAGAGTTTCTAAGATGAAACTAACCAGTGATATACAAAAAGCTCTTGCCTTTATTTTTAAAAATATTAATGGTGTCTTAGAAAGCACTTGGAAAAATGAGGATAATAAAAAACTAGTTTATTTTATTAAGACTAATAGAATTTTAAATGAAGTTAATGATATTTTAAATAATGATTTAGTTATAATTATTATTATGAAGTATGGTCATTTAGATAAAGCGTATTCTTTAAAAGAGATAGCTAAGATGACTAATTATAGCCTAGAGGAAGTTGAAAAGTTAATTCAGTTATTTCTTAAAGTATATCAAAGTCCTAAGATTGGTTTTGGTAATAATTTAACTAGTACTTTTGATGGAGAGATAGAAGTTCATGAAGAAGACAAGGCGTTAGTAAGAATTAAGAAGTAAAAGACACTTTTGAACTTATTATAAATACAAAAATAGTAAATTTATTAAAAGAAAATTTCTTCGTCAGCTTAAAAGGGGTGCCTGTATGAAAAACTTACTTCTTTTTAATTACTAAATACTCATAAATGCGGTAAAATACTAACGATTAACAGTGGACTGGTTATGATATATATTAATATTTATAAATATTTTTCCCAATATGCAAAAGAAGAAGTAAAGTTAGCTATAAATAGTTTAAGAACATTAATAATATATACTTTTATATTTAATGAAATAATATCTATTTTAGAAAATAGTTCATCTTTAGGCATAAAAATTTCAAAGGCTCTTAAAAGCGCTTTAGAAAAGTTAAATCAAGAGCACCTAAAATAATAACTAAAAATTTTATGAATATAAAAGTTAGAAGAAATTAATAGTATGGCATATGCAAAAAGGGCACCACAAATTAAGATGAGTCTTACAGTTGATGAATATAATGCATTAGTTGGTATTTTAACAAAAAACAATGACGAACTTGAAAATTCAGAAGAAAAAGAATCAGCCCTAATAATAAAGGAAAAATTATTAAAATTTAGCATCTCAAATATAGAACAAGATAATAATATAGAAATTGATGTGAGATTATATATTAATGAAACTATGGATATTATCAATCAGTTGTTATTGTATATTAAAAAAGAACAAATTTGATTGATTATTATCAGATTTTATTTAAAGTAAGAGAAAATTTAAATAATTAACATCTAGTTTTATTTATAAGATTTGTTTTTTAATCAGCTATTTTATTAGCTGATTATTTTAATATAATAATTTCAAATAGTAAATTATTTGAAGAAAAAAATTCCAACTTTGGATTTTAAATATATATATAACTCGCAAAATTGCGTTATTTTTCATGGCAGGAAATGTAAGATTTGAACTTACGACATCAGGTTTTGGGGAGATTAGCACTTTGGTTAAAATAGATCAAAACAATAGTAGAATATGGTTTTCTTGCAATAATTCAGGACATTTCTAAAGTGCCACCTTAAAATAACTTTAAGTAGTTTTTATTAAACCATGAAAAAAGGAGCATATCACGAGCTCCTTACTTAATCTTAATATCCTATGGTGTACTCGTTATACCATAAATGTTTTTCAATCGTATAAGAAATCTGACGGTCGCTATTGTTAGAATTATAGTTATCTACAATTTTTTGAAGTTTAGTATTTAAAGAGTCATAATTTTCATGAGTTCTAAACCTATGGCCAATCATACAACAAGTGTTTACAAAGCAACTATTCTCAGGAATATCAATTTTAAAGCCATCACTATATTCATAATGACTTAGATTGTAAGCTGTTTGGCACTTTTCTCCTAAACTATTTTTAGGATTGTAGACAAAAAAGTAAAAAACAACGGCTAATATGGCAAGGGTTACACAGACAATTAAAATTATCTTTTGCTTTTTGTTCATCAGTTAAAATTCCTTTCTTGGCGCTATTATATCATATTC
>CAKOMH010000070.1:0-6545 GCA_934096595.1 uncultured Bacilli bacterium
GTTGCATCTTTATAATCATCGACCATAGCATAAAACATAGCATCATTTGTAGAAATTAGTTTTGGTGAAAATAAAGTATCACTTACCTGACCTTGCTCTAATACTTTTTTATTCTTTAAATTCAAATCCGATTCTATAATCTTAAATGAAGTCTTGTCGGCTTTGGAATCATAATTGATAGAAGAATAATAAATTTTACTATTAAAAATTGCTACATCCCAAATTCTATCATTTCCATTATATTTTATTTCCTTTACTTCATCTTTATCAATATCATATATTAATAAATATTTTGTTATAAAAGTTATATCATTGGCTAAAGTATCATTTAATTCTAAAATAAATTTATTATTATCTATTTTTAAACCAGTTATATCATCAACATTATTATACTTTTTTAAATAATTACTTAATTTATTTATCTTAGTGGCTTTAAGATTAATAAAATCATCAGAAACAGAAATGTTTTTTACTATTTGCTCTTTATTTTTTTCTTCTTCGTTAGGTTTATTATTTTTTAGTAATGATTCTTTTATAAATACGGCAGAAATTATTATTAAAACAATTACAACAGCCATTATTATTAATTTAGTATATTTTTTCATTTTCACTTATTTTCCCTTCTAAGAAAATTATAGCACAAGAACAAAAAAACAATGCAACAAATCTGTTGCATTCGTAATTTTTATTTATAATTATTTACGATTTATTAATGTTACTAAAAAAGCTCACATACTTATCATAATATTCATTCGCTAGGCAAATTTATTCAGTACAATCTTTATTTTATTATTCATCTATGCTTACTAAAGTTATTCTGGTATAACCATTATCTATTTTTGAACATTTGGATTTAGGAGTTGATGATAAACAAGTAACAGAAATAGTTTTTGTATTTTCTTCTGATGATTCTTCGCAATTATAACAGTACATGGCCTTATTTTTTAAAAGATGATTGCCTATATAACCGGAACCACCACCACCTGAATCATCGCTTCCAAAGCCTTCAGTAATGTTAGCGTAACCGCCATAAAAACCGCCGCCTCCTCCACCGTTGGACTCGCACCCAAAAGCACCGCAAATTGATTTGTCGAGTGCTGCTTGACCTAGCCCAAACTTATAACCACCAGTTTGCGTACCTGGCATTGCTTTTCCACCATATGTTGTATTTTCATATGTTATCGATTTACTACTATTTCCTTTAAAGCCGCCACCATGACCTGGAGTTCCGGCATTTGGTCCGGCACCGCCTCCTCCGCCTGCGACAATAAGAACATTTGTGATATTATCACTATAATTTTTTAACTGACCATCATCTATCAAAACATTTTGAATTGAAGTTGCACCGCCGCCACCAGCACCAGAAGCCCAATAAGTATCATCTTTATAATATTGACCTAAGCCGCCAGTACCACCACCATTAAAACCGCCTTGACCACGAAATCTATCGGCAACAAAATAACCATTTCCAATTTCACCATGACCACCAACAACAATATATAGATTGGAATTCTCTGACATTTTTATTTCACCTATCGAGTAGCCACCATAGCCGCCATTTCCTCCTCGGGCTCCCCATGTTTCCAATCTATAAGTTCCCGATACTGGGGCTGTAAAGGTTTGTTCAGAACCAGTATAATCAAAATCAAATATAGTTTGACCAGAATAATTAACAAAATATAAATTACATTTAACCTTTTTAGAAAGATTACTAATAAATAAACCCCACTCATCTATATCCCAATAAAAGTTAGTAGCATTATTATCACAGACGGCCTTAGAAAATATAGCCTCCCCTTTTTTAGGAATACTTTCTTGTAATTTGTTATCTAAATAAATAGCTAATATATTATCTTCACTTAAATAATTACTTTTACTATTAAGAACAATGAATATCATTAACATTGATACACTAATAAAACTTATAAACATGATTTTCTTCATAACTACTATCCTATTCTATGTTTTAAATTATAACACAAAATAGCATAAATTATAACTCATAATAGCATTTTCTAAATAATTTTTTTAAAAATGTAAAAATTATTATAGGTGATATAAATGATAAATTTTACAAGATTAAAAGATATTAGGGAAAATGCGGATATTAGTCAAAAAGAAATGGCCTCTATTTTAAAAGTTAAGCGTTCTACTTACTCTTTATGGGAATTAGGTATTAATATTATTCCTCTTTCCTATATTGCCTCTTTTGCTGATCATTTTAACTATACGATTGATTATTGCCTAGGGTTAACTAATATTAAGAATAATCCCAACAAAAAAGGACTTGATTTAATAGTCCTTGGTAATAATATGAAAGAGATTAGACTTAAAAACAATTTATCGCAAGAAAATATTGCAGACTCTCTAAAGGTTACGCAGGCTTGTATAGTTCGTTATGAAAAAGGTTTGGTCTGTATCTCTACTTCTAATCTTTATAAATTTTGTAAAGAATTTAAAGTTTCTATGAGTTATATTTGTGGAAAAAGTGCCAAATAAAAACTGCCTTCCTTCTTTAGCAGTCATATTTTTTTCTTTCTTTTTTTCGCATACATTAAATTATCGGCTTCTTTAATTAAATCTTCTACAGAGGTATGATTATTATTTTGAAGGGCGTAACCTATACTAAGTTTTATATTATATTTGTTATTGGTTTCTTTATTATACTTTTTTTCTTCTTCTTCGATTTTGGCTATTAATTGGGCAACTTCATTTTCATTTTGGACATTACCTACAATAACAAATTCATCGCCACCGTACCTTGCTAAAGAATAATTTTTATGGGTATTATTTATAGCTCTGTTTAAAATATCGGCTATCTGAATTAAGGCTTTATCTCCTTCTAGATGACCATATTTATCATTTATTATTTTAAAATCATCAGCATCCATTAGGATTAGAAACATTGATTTACTACTATAATATATTTTATTAGCTCTTTTATTAAAGGCTCTTCTATTATAAACACCAGTCAATTCATCATAATTGGCCTCTTTTTTTTGATTATTAAAATAAATTAATAATTCAGATAAGGTAAATCCTACTTGTCCTAAGATAATACCATAATCGTAACTTTGGACACCTGCACTTACTACTGGAAGTAAAGTAAATAGTATTAAACTTTTAATTTCATTTTTATTTTTTTTATTATGAAAATAATAAGATATTAAGTTAGTAATAATTATTAGAACATATAAGATATTTACGAAGTTATATAGATATAAGTATTTACTAGGACCATATAAATTATCAATGCTAATTGTAAATAATATTTTCTTATTAAAATTAATTATAAGAAAGAAAATACTTAAGATAAGAGGGATATAAAGAATAAATTTATATTTTTTTTCTTGGGAATTTATTCTTTTTAAAATATAATTGGTATAAAAATAACCAATAAGAGATTCACTAAAAAAATAAAGGGAATGACTAATTATTAAAATAATTTGACTCAAGTTATAACTGGTTCCATTAAATATTCCGGATATTAAGGCGAATAAAGAGAAAGATATGGTGGCTAATAAGGTTTTTTCATAATACTTATCAGAAGAGTTATTAAGACTTTCATCCTTAAATTTATCGAAGATAACTAATAATATTATGATACAGATAATATTTATTTCTAAATAATAAATTGGCATTAGAATCGCCCCTTCTCTCTTTCTTAAATTTTATCTAAATGCCTCAGAAGTAATTTCTTATATCTAGTTGCCTTTTATTTATTAGTAAACTCTACCTTGATACTACCAATGCCACCTTCTATTTTTAGGTGGTTGTTGCCATTACCAATGGTATCATCATTATTATATATTTTATCGGCAATATTGATACTGCCAATTCCTTTTTCGACATTTAATTGGTAAATCTCTTGATTACCAATTAAATTTAATTCAACGGCACCTACACCACATTCGATTTTAGAATTTCCTAAAATACTGGCATTTATAAATACTTTACCTACTCCTAAATCGAAGTCCACATTATTTAAAGTGCCCGCCAGTATTTCGGTTAAACCAGCACCGCTCTCGATTTTTGTTTGGGTATTAACTTCCAGTTTTTCCAATAAATTTTTACCGGCTCCCAAATTTAGATCTAAGATATCGGTATTTAAATTAGTAATATGGGTTTGGCCGGCGCCCATTTCTACTTTTACGGTTTTAAAATTAGAAGTGCTTGGTAAAGATATTTTTAAGACTAAATCACTAGTATTAAAACTCGGAGTCCCTTTTTCGTGAATTTTTAAAGTACCGTTTTCATAAGTGATTTTTATTTTAGCATTATTGGTATCTACGCTAAATTCTTTAGAATCTACAATTTCTAAACTAGTGGCTTTTAAAGAAATATCTAAGTTATTTATGATTTTGTCATCTTTATAAATAGATTGCATTTCCATTTGAGAATTAGAGCCCGCAAAAAGATTAACAGCAAAGATAAGACTAGTTACCATGGTTGTAATAATAAAAAAGGCTAGTAAATAAGCCAAGGCTTTAATAATATTTACCAAACGGCGGTTCATCATTTAATATCAATGCCTCCAAATACACAAGTAGCATTTAAATAAATGGTTACTTTAGCATCTTTATTTTTCTTACTTTTATCATCTATACCACCCAAAATACAAGTAGTATTTAATTTTAAATTAACATCATCCGGTAATATTATATCAATACCCCCAAAAATACTAGTAGCGGTTATAACAATATCTTTCTTAAGATTACTTTTTCTTAAATCGAGTTCTAAGCCGCCAAAGATAGCATTAACATCAGCTCCTAGAATCGGATTTTCGACTACAACTTTTTGCCCCGTAAAAACCGCATCGCATTTTAAAGTATCTTTATCGGTACTTTTTATTTCTTTAACTTTTTCTTGAAAGTCGCTACCGACGATACCTTTGATAAGGCAAGATAAACCAATAATAACTAAAATAGCAGGGAAAACTAATTTCATAATAGTTTCAAAATTAATAATATCTTGACTACCAAGAAGTAACAGAACTCCTACTACTAATAAAATTATATCGCCAGTTTTATCTTTATCTTTAAATAATCCCATAAAACTAGGAATAATTAAGAATAAAGTCCACCAACCATCAAAGAAAACATTAATTGATGCTATTCCTAAAGTATTAAGGCCAACGATAAGCCCTAAAACAATGAATATTAAACCCCAGATAACATTTTTAAATTTTTCCATATAAACTCTCTTTCCTTTACAATACTGCCTATTTTTCACTACGATTTTTAAATTGTAAAATTATGGGTGTTCCCGTAAAATCAAAGGCTTCTCTTATTTTATTTTCTAAATATCTTTCATAACTAAAATGTACTAACCCTTTATTATTTACTTCAAAAGTAATTTTAGGTGGCTGACTGCCGGTTTGATGGGTAAAATAAATTTTTAATCTTTTACCTTTATAAGATGGGGCTTCATGTAAATTATAAGCCTCAGTAATAACATCATTTAAGACATTAGTAGGTACTTCTTTAATACTATTTTCATAAGCCCTAATAATGGCAGGCATTAACATCGATACTCTTTTTTTGGTTTTAGCACTTAAATAAACAGTTTCTACATAAGGAATAAATTGAAATTCATTCTTTATCTTTTGTTTCCAATCTTTTAAAGCGGTATCAAAATTAGTTATTGTATCCCATTTATTAACTACTAATACTACGGCTTTTCCCGTATTAATAGCATAACTTACTATATGTTTATCATGTTCAATTATCCCTTCTTCGGCATTAATAACGACACAACAAACATCACTACGCTCAATAGCCTTTAAACTCCGAATAACAGAATACTTTTCAATGTTCTCATAAACTTTACCTTTTTTACGCATTCCGGCGGTATCAATTACGGTATATTTTTCACCATTATAACGAAAATCCGTATCAACCGCATCTCTAGTGGTTCCTGAAACATCGGATACAATTGCTCTTTCGGTTCCTAGTAAAGCATTAATAAGACTACTTTTACCAACATTTGGTCTACCAATAATACAGAATTTCAAATTATCGTTTACCGGTGTTATATCTTCTTCCATTCCTTTAGTAATTTCTTTTAGTAACTCATCAATTCCTAAATTATGAGTCCCACTAATAGGTAAAACTACCGGAAATCCTAATTCATAAAAGTTATAAATTAATTCTTCTTCTAACTTTTTATTATCTAGTTTATTAACGGCAACAATTACTCTCTTACCAGATTTAATTAACATATTTCTAATTTCATAGTCATTTTGATTTAATTCATATCTACCATCAACTACAAACACAATAACATTAGATTCATCGATAGCTAGTTCGGCCTGCATTTTAATATCTTTATTAAAATCCCCTAGTCCTAAGTCAATACCACCGGTATCAATAAGTAAAAACTTACGATCTTTATATTCGACATTACCATAAATTCGATCTCTAGTAATTCCAGGGGTATCCATAATTATCGATTTAGATTCCCCAATTAAACGATTAAAAAGTGTTGATTTACCAACATTTGGTCTTCCGATTAAACATACTGTTTGCATAATATCACTCCCCATC
>CAKOMH010000071.1:0-6542 GCA_934096595.1 uncultured Bacilli bacterium
TTAAAACATTATGTAATAGGACTTTTTATGGTTTCTTTAATTTGTGTTGGGGTGGTTTTAGCAAATAAAGATAATATGCAAGCATCTATTAGTGATACAAAATTCTATGATGAATATACTTCCTATAATGGTAAAGAAGCTAGTAATGGTAAAACTTATCCCGAAGTAACAATTGCTAAAAATAATCTTTATTATTATGCTAGTGAAGATGAAATAAAAGAATTATTAGATAACGGGACGGGAGTTTTGTACTTAGGCTTTCCAACTTGTCCATGGTGCCGTAATATGGTATCTGTTTTAAATGAGGCTGGTAGTGATTACGGGATTGCGAAAATAAACTATTATAATATTAAAGATATTAGAAGTAGTTTTAGTTTTGATAAGGATAATAATTTAGTAAAGACGGAAGGCAGTAAGTTTTATACTTATCTTTTAGAAAAGTTAGATAAATTTTTAACCGATTATGGGATAAATGATAATAATGGTAAATTAATTGCTACGGGGGAGAAAAGATTATATGCCCCAACCGTAGTATTTATTAAAAATGGTGAGGTTAAAGAAGTTATTGAAGGAACCGTAGATAGTCAAAAAGACCCTTATATTTTACTAGATGAAACTAAAAGAAACGAATTAAAAAATAAATATTTAGAAGCCTTCAATACTTTAGCTGATTTATGTGATGAGAAATGTTAAAAAAGCATTTCTTTTTTTAGTAATCTTTATTATAATACTAGCTAGTGGGTGATTTTATGGATAAGGTTAGTCTTTTGCCGGCCGATATGTATACAGTAGTTAGTAAGACTATTTTAAACTTAGAAGACCGAGATAACTTAATAATGTTATATGAACCAATTATGGGACCTTTAGCCGTAAGTCTCTATTTAACTTTATGGCGTGATTTAAAAAATAATAGTTTTAAAAGTGAAGAGTATAATCATCATCACTTAATGTGTTTAATGAAATTGGATTTAAAAAGTATTAAAGAAGCTAGATGTGCCTTAGAATCCCTAGGACTTTTAAAGACTTATGTAAAACAAGGGGATATTTATAGTTATGTTTATGAACTATATAGTCCTATGAGTCCAAGAGAATTTTTAAATCACCCTGTATTAAATGTTGTTTTATATAATAATATTGGTAAGATGGAATATGATGCCATAAAGAAATCTTATGAAAAAAAGAGTATGCCTTTAAGTGAATATGAAGATATAACTAGTAGTCTTAATATGACTTTTGCTTCTTCTAATGTTTTACCAGAAGTTGATGCAACTGAACGAGTTAAACAAAATGTCCAAGCTAAAAATGTTATTGATTTTGATATGCTAATAGCTAGTATTCCAAAAGATATTTTAAATGAAAAAGCTTTTAATAAAAGAACCAGAGAGCTGATTGAAAATTTGGCTTTTGTTTATAATTTAGATACTATAAAATTTAGTGAAATTATAAAAAATGTTATTAATGAACGCGGTTTTATTGTGGCTGAAGAGTTAAGAAAACTAGCCCGAAATTATTATACATATCATAATAATGGTAAATTACCAACACTGGTGTATAAAGAAGAAAAGACTGGTATTTTAGAAAATATGAGTAAGCGTGATAAGATTATTTATGTTTTTGAAAATACGAAACCTTATGATTTTTTAAAGAGTAAGTATCACGGGGTAACCCCAACTAATCGGGATTTAAAACTTCTAGAAAACCTTTGTTGTGATTTAAATTTAAAACCTGCGGTAGTCAATGTTTTAATTGATTATGTATTAAAGAAAAATGATAATAAATTAAATAAAAACTTCGTTGAAACCATCGCTGGTCAGTGGGTAAGAAGTGGCATTAAGACGGCTAGAGAAGCGATGAGTTTAGCGGAAAAAGAGCAAAAAAAATTGATTGCTAAAGCTCCAACCAATATAAAAACTCCCGAGGATGTTCCCGTCTGGTTTAAAACTGAGATTAAAAGAAATGAGGCTACCTTAGAAGAGCAAAAAGAATTAGAAGAATTAATGAAAGGAACCTACTATGACAGTAGTAAATAAAACGAGATTAATTGAAAATAGTCTGAAAGATAATTATATAAGAGCGTGTCGTAACCTAGAATTTCAAAAGTTAGTAGCTAGTTTAGAATTGACTGATAAAGAGGCTATGAATTATACTTCAAAGTTAGAAGAATATTTACAAGAAGAAAGTAATTGTAAGAATTGTCATGGCTTATATGAATGCCAAAATAAGATAAGAGGTTATACCAATTATCCTCAAAAATATAATAATCATTTAATGTTTTCTACCGAGGCTTGCTATTTTAAATTACAAGAATTTAAGAAGATAAAGGCCAGTATTAATGCCACTAAAGAATTAGAAACATCTTCTTTAAAAACAATTGATACCACTGATAAAAATCGTTATATACTAATAAAATGGGTTACTAATTTTATTAAAGAATATGATTATGGTAAAAATATGAAGGGCCTATATTTGCATGGCAACTTTGGGTGTGGAAAAACTTATATTTTAAGTGCGTGTTTTAATGAAATGCGAAAGCGCGGTTTTACGACAAAAATTGTGTATTTACCAGATTTACTTCGAACTATCAAGGGTGATTTTGAAGCCATGAACGATATTATGGACGAATTATGTAGGGTTGATTTATTGTTAATTGATGATATTGGGGCGGAAAAAGTAACCGATTGGGGTCGAGATGAAATTTTAGGAACCATTTTACAATCGAGAATGAACGAACATAAAACCACCTTCTTTACCTCAAATTTTACAATTAGAGAATTAGAAGAACACCTTTCCAATAAGGGCATAGATAAAGTAAAAGCAAATAGAATAATTGAACGCATTAAACAGCTAACCTTAGATATGGAAATGTTAGGGGCAAATATGCGCAAATAAGTCTATAAATTTTTAAAAATAAATAAGAATTAAGGATAAAAGCAAGAATTAACCTTAAAAATATAAATAAAATTAAAAAATTATAGAAAGAAAACATATAAGTTTTGACTATCGCTTTTAAGCAGTATATAATTATTATTAGGAGGAAAAATGGAAGAAATAAAAATACCTAACCATGTGGCCATAATTTTAGATGGTAATAGAAGATGGGCTAAAAAACATCTTTTACCCAAACTAGAAGGTCATAGGCGCGGTTTTAGTAATATAAAAAAGATGGCTGATTATATTTTAAGAAAAGGAGTTAAATATTTATCAGTCTATTGTTTTTCAACAGAAAACTTTAAAAGAGAAGCTAGTGAAGTTGATTATTTAATGAATTTGTTTGTTAATGAATTTAAAGATTCTTGTAAAGAACTAAAAGAAAATAATATTAAAGTAGTTTTTAGTGGCCGAAGAAATCCTTTAAAAGAAGAAGTACTAGAAGCTATGGACTATTTAAAAAATGAAACTAGGGATTGTACTGGGGGTATTTTAAATATTTGTCTTAATTACGGCGGTCAAACCGAGATAGTTGATGCAACTAAAAAAATACTTCAGGATGTAAATGCGGGTAAGTTAAAAGAGAAAGATTTAACACCGCAAATCTTTGAAAAATATTTATATCAAGATTTACCACCAGTAGATTTAATGATTAGAACTGGGGGCGATGTGCGCGTAAGCAACTTTCTTTTATGGCAAATAGCTTATGCCGAAATGTATTTTCCCAATTGTTATTGGCCCGATTTTGATAAAAAAGAGTTTGACCGCGCCATAGAAGCATATAATGGTAGAGAAAGACGATTTGGAGGTGGAAAGTAGTGAAAAACCGCATTATTAGTGGGGCGATAATTACTTTAATCTTTTGTTTAGGTTTCTTTCTAGGACCAGTTGCTTTTAAAATTTTAATAGGAGCCGTAGCTATTTTGGCTTATAAAGAAATTATTACTTTACCTAAAGTTAAGGATAAATTAAGCCTACCCATTATTATTTTGGGACTTATTAGTTTTATGGCTTTAATTTATATTGTAAATGATGGTTATGCCTTGTATTTAGGAGTATCTTATCAGACTATGGCTTTCTTATTATTTGCTATGGTAATACCTACAATCTTTAGTAAAAAATATGATACTGAAACAGCCCTTTTTATGTTTACCTTATTATTTTTACTAGGTATGGCTTTAAATTCAATGGTGATGTTAGATAGTATCAATAAATGGGTTTTACTATATGTTATAGCTGTTATTTGTGCAACCGATGTCTTTGCTTTATTTATTGGCAGTTACATTGGAACCCATAAATTATCTAGCATAAGTCCTCATAAAACCATAGAAGGGTCTTTAGGAGGTATTATATGTGCAAGTATTATTGGAACATTTTATTATTTAGCTGTTATTGGTAATACTAGTGTATTAAGAATAGTGGTTATGAGTATACTTATAAGTGTCTTTGGGCAGATTGGAGATTTATTCTTTAGTAAAATTAAAAGAGAAAATAAGCTAAAAGATTATTCTAATCTTATTAAAGGCCACGGTGGTATCTTAGATAGAATAGATAGTTTGGTTTTTGGGGTTTTATTATATACATTGTTATGTACAATATTATAAATAAAAATAGAAAAGAGAGTATTTATGTGGTTGATTAGTATTATAGTATTAATTCTAATGTTGGGGATTTTGGTTTTACTTCATGAATTTGGGCATTTTATTGTGGCTAGATTATGTGGAGTTCATGTTTATGAATTTTCGGTTGGGATGGGACCATTAATTCTAAAACATATTTCTAAAAAGAGTGGTATTCAATATTCCATTAGAGCTTTACCTATTGGTGGTTATGTGCAGCTAGCAGGGGAAGTCATGGAAGATGATGATAAGATTCCTAAAGAAAAATTAATGTGTAATAAACCTTGGTGGCAAAGAATTTTGATTCTAAGTGCGGGGGTCATTATGAATTTTATTACCGCCTTTGTTTTATTGTTTGCTATTGGCGTAATTTATGGCTCAACTAGTACAACGCCCAAAATTAATACCGTTCAAGAAAATTCCGCTTATAGTGAAGCAGGAGGGCGCAATGGTGATGTCATTTTAAGTATTGATGGTAAGAAGACAAAAACTTGGGACCGAGCACAAGTCTTATTGACTTTAGATAATAAAAAAGAATATTATAGTATTGAAGTTAAACATGAAGATAATACAACCGAGACCCTAAAAGTTACACCAAAAGAAACAACTGATGAAAATGGTAATAAAACCCGTGTGTTTGGCGTTACCATTTATCAGGAAACATATCATGGTATTGGTCATGCCATTTCCTATGCCGCTAGCAAATTTGAAAGCATTTATCAATCAATGTTTACCATAATTTATGGCTTATTTACGGGTCGTTTATCAATGAATTCGTTATCAGGACCCGTTGGTATGTATAACATTGTTAATCAGTCCCTAGCCTTAGGACTAGCGCAAATTCTTTATTTGACCGCTTATATTTCCATCAATTTAGGCTTCATGAACTTCTTACCATTCCCAGCTTTTGATGGCGGGCATATCGTATTTGTTCTAATTGAGAAGATAAGAGGTAAGAGAGTAGATGCTAATATTGAAGGTTGGTTTCATACTGTTGGTTTTATCCTTTTAATGCTTCTAATGATATTTATTACTATTAAAGATATAATTGGTTTATTCTAGTTATATCTTTTTTTCTTACCTTTAAATTAGTAAAAAACTTAATAATCAAAACTATTAATTACTTTTTAAAGATTAATTTTTATCCTTTTTTAGGAGTTTTATTGTATAATAAGTGATTATTGGAGATTGTTATGACTAGTGATGAATTATATAATAAATATTTAGAAGAAGAATTTAGAGAGCAAGACGGAACATATTATTGTAATCCTAAAACTAATGAAGTCTTTTTGGATAGCCAAATAGTTGATAACTTGATTTATTATGATTTATATCATGTTTTTGCAAGGGTAAATCGTTATGGTTATTCTGATCGTTTTATTTATGATATAAAAGGAAATCCCATCTATTTAAAATTTTCCAACTTTTTTAATCCCATTTGTGGTTTAAAAGGTTATTATGTTATGCAAGATAGAAAGGACGGGTCTTGTTATTACTTATATGATTGTGATGATAATCTAATATTTAGTTATAAAAGTGATGAAGTAAACTATGGATATCCAACCCTTTATAAATATCATCATGTTATTTCCTTAAAAGATGGTGGTGATTATATTATCCATGAAGAACCTCTTAAAGACGAAGAAACCGTTCTTAAAATTTCTAAAAATAATATGGAAGAAATAAAGACAGTTTTTACAAAATTTGCTATTTCCAATTCTTTTGCTGGGGAGTTAGAAAGTAAAAATAATCTATGGGAGATTAATTATAATGATTATTTTCTAGTACTAAAGGCCAAATTTTTAGATGGGGATATTATGCCAATACTAGTGGTTAATAAATCTAGGGAAAATAATTGTTCAAAAATTCTTGCTTATAATCCGGCAGGTTTAGAAACGCAATTTAATAAAGAGAGATGTTTGATTAGAGATAAAAGTTTAATTTATTTTGATAATAATGGTCAAGTAATAAATGAATTTTTTAGGGCCGACTATA
>CAKOMH010000072.1:0-6194 GCA_934096595.1 uncultured Bacilli bacterium
AATGTGATAGAAGAACATAGTTATAATAGTAATGGAGAAGAAATTAAAGAAGAATATCCACCAATAAATTATCACATTAGTGATGATAAAGTTGATACAAGTTTTGGTGCTAAATCAAGATTTGAAGATAATATAAAAGCAATAGAACTTTTAAAAGAGTTAGAGAGCGAAGATAGAAATGCAACAAAAGAAAAACAAGATATTTTATCTCGTTATGTAGGTTGGGGTGGAATTGCTGATGCTTTTGATGAAAGAAAAGATAATTGGAAAACTGAAAGAGAAAGATTAAAACTTCTATTAAATGAAGAAGAATATAAAGCAGCTGCACATTCTACTTTATCATCATTCTATACTCCAAATATGGCAATAGATGGAATATATAAAACATTAAAAAAATTCGGATTTGAAAAAGGAAATATTTTAGAGCCAAGTTGTGCTATTGGTAATTTCTTTGGAAGATTACCTAGTGCATTTGATAAATCTAAATTATATGGTGTTGAGTTAGATAGCATAAGTGGTAGAATTGCTAAAAAACTTTATCCTAATGCAAAAATAGAAATAACAGGTTATGAAAATTCAAAAGTAGCAGATGAGTTATTTGATGTTGCAGTTGGTAATGTTCCTTTTGGAAATAATACTGTCTATGATAAAAGATATAAAGATAAGTTTTTAATTCACGATTATTTCTTTCAAAAAACATTAGATAAAGTTAGAGATGGTGGAATAATTGCTTTTATAACTACTGATGGAACATTAGATAAAAAAGATACAAGAGTAAGAGAATATATTGCTAAAAGAGCAGAATTTTTAGGAGCAATTAGATTACCAAATAATACATTTACAAATAATGCAAATGCAAAGGTTACATCTGATATTATTTTCTTAAAAAAGAGAGATGAATTAAAACAAGATATAAGTGATGAAAAGTGGATTTATACAAGTGAATATCAAGATGGAATGACAATAAATAATTATTATATTGATAATCCAAATATGATGCTTGGTAAAATGGAACTTCAATCTACTGCTTATGGTTATGATAATACACTATCTCCAATAGATGAAGATATAAATGTTTTAATGAATCAAGCAATAGAACATTTACCTAGTAATATTTACGAGCAAACAAATTATATTCAAAACGAAGAAAATGATTATGAAGTATTAGATGCAGATGATAGTATTAAGAATAATGCTTTTACTATTATTAATAACGATGGTAAAGATATAATTTATCAAAGGTCATTTTCTAGTTTAGTACCATATTCTATTCAAGATGGTATGGTTGCTAAAAGAATTATAGGTCTTTGTAAAGTTAAAAATGCTTTAAGAGAAGTATTTGATATTCAACTTCGTGATGGTAGTGATGAAGAATTATCACTAGCACAAGAAAAGTTAAGTAAAGAATATGATGAGTTTTATAAAAGATATGGTTATATTAATGATAGTGTAAATGCAAGAGCATTTGATAGTGATCCTGATTATTACTTACTTACATCTATTGAAAATAAAGTTAGTAAAGATGATGAAGATGAAAACGATAAACCTAAATATGAAAAGGGAGATGTCTTTACAAAAAGGACAATAAGAAAAAGTAAAGTAATAACAAGTGCAGAAAATGCAGAAGATGCTTTAAAGTATTCCCTTAATAATCGTGGTTGTGTTGATTTTGAATATATGAAAACATTATATCCAAAAAGTGAAGAAAAAATGATTGATGAACTTGATAATCTAATCTATCAAGATCCTGAAAAACTTAATGATTT
This sequence comes from uncultured Bacilli bacterium, assembly GCA_934096595.1. GTDB lineage: Bacteria > Bacillota_I > Bacilli_A > RF39 > UBA660 > CAG-605. The sequence continues at coordinate 1,767 of CAKOMH010000072.1, forward strand.
TAATAAAGGTTGGGTTATAGCTAGTGAATATTTAAGTGGTAATGTAAAACATAAACTTAATTATGCTAGATCAATAAATGAAGATAATAAATATGATAAAAATATTCTTGCACTTGAAAGAGTACAACCTACACCACTTGAATATGATGAGATAAGTGTAAAGTTAGGATCAACTTGGATACCAGAAGATGTGTATCATCAATTTTGTTGTGAACTATTAGATATTCAAAGTTGGAATAAAAGTAGATTAAAAATAAAATATGCCAAAGAAGTAAATACTTGGTTATTTCAAGCTAGTGGTTTATATGGTTATGGAGTTAAAAATACAAATACTTGGGGAACTGATAGAGCAGATGCTTTATCATTAATTAAAAATGCTTTAAATCTTCAAAGTGTAACAGTTTATGATACATTAGAAGATGATAGGAGAGTTGTAAATCCTGTTGAAACCGCAAATGCAAGAGAAAAACAAGAACTAATAAAACAAGAGTTTAAAGAGTGGATTTGGAAAGATGAAGATAGAAGAAATAGACTGACAAAACTTTACAACGAACAATTTAATTGTATGAGAGAAAGAGAGTTTGATGGTAGTCATCTTACTTTTGATGGTATGAATCCGAATATAGAATTAAGAGAACATCAAAAAAATGCAGTTGCTCGTGTTTTATATGGTGGTAATACTTTACTTGCTCATGCAGTTGGAGCAGGAAAAACTTATGAATGTATTGCTAGTGCTATGGAATTAAAAAGACTAGGAATTGTTAGTAAGCCAATGTTTGTTGTACCTAATCATTTGTTAGGACAATGGGCTAATGAAATATTAAAATTATATCCTACTGCAAACATACTTGTTGCTACTCAAAAAGACTTTGAAAAGACAAGAAGAAAAAAACTTATGGGAAAAATAGCAACAGGAGAATGGGATGCAGTTTTAATTGCTCATTCAAGTTTTGGATTAATTCCTATGAGTAAAGAATATGAACAAAAACATATGGAAGAACAAATAGAAGAAGTTGTTAATGCTATTGAAAGAATAAAAGCAGAATCTGGTGATGGTTTAAGTGTTAAAAAACTTGAACAAATTAAAACAAGTATGGATACTAAATTAAAAGCATTATTAGATAGACCAAAAGATGATGTAGTAACATTTGAAGAACTTGGAGTAGATGAGTTAATTGTAGATGAGGCACATATGTTTAAGAATTTACCAATGTATTCAAAAATAAGAAATGTTGCAGGAATAAATAATAGTGAAAGTAAAAAAGCAACGGATTTATTTATGAAGATAAGTTATATACTTGAAAACAACGGAGGTAAAGGAGCAGTATTTGCAACAGGTACTCCAATATCTAATTCAATGGGAGAATTATTTGCAATGCAAAAATATCTTCAAATTGATAGGTTAAGAGAAATGGGATTAGAACATTTTGATGAATGGGCATCAACTTTTGGAGAGGTAGTTAATAGTTTTGAAATTGCTCCTGATGGTAGTGGTTTTAGAACGAAAGCACGATTTGCTCAATTCTTTAATATTCCAGAGTTAATGACTTTATTTAAAGAAGTTGCTGATATTAAAACTTCTAAAATGTTAGACTTACCAGTACCTAAATTAAAAGGTGGAGATTATAAAACAATAGTAGCACCTAAAAGTGAAGAATTAGGAGAGTATGTAGATAAATTAGCAGAACGAAGTGAAAGAATTAGAAATGGTTGTGATCCACGAGAAGATAATATGCTACTTGTTACCAATGATGGTAGAAAAGCAGCACTTGATTTAAGAATGATAGATCCAAGTATGCCAGATTTACCTAATTCAAAAATTAATATGGCAGTAGAGAATATTTATAGAGTATGGTTAGAAAATAAAGAGGAAAAGTTAACGCAACTTGTCTTTTGTGATTTATCTACACCTAAAACTGATGGTACTTTTAATGTCTATGATGATATTAAAAACAAATTGATTGCAAAAGGTATACCAGAGGAAGAAATAGAGTTTATTCATAATGCTAAAACTAATCCTCAAAAATTGAAATTATTTGAAGATATGAGAAATGGTACAAAGCGAATACTTATAGGATCAACTTCTAAAATGGGAGCAGGTATGAATGTTCAAGATAAATTGATTGCTTTGCATCATTTAGATTGTCCGTGGCGACCTTCTGATATAGAACAAAGAGAAGGTAGAATATTAAGACAAGGAAATCAAAATGCAGAAGTTGAAATATATAGGTATGTAACCGAAGGAAGTTTTGATGCCTATTCATATCAATTAATTCAAACTAAATCAACTTTTATAAATCAAATAATGGCTAATAGTAATGGTGGTGGAAGAACTGCTGAAGATTTAGATAGAGATACTTTGACTTATGCCGAAGTAAAAGCTCTTGCAAGTGGTAATCCATTAATATTGGAAAAATTTAAAGTTGAAAATGAATTAAAGCAACTTTATTTATCTAAAAGTAGATATGATAAATCTCATATAGAACTTGAATCTAAATATAATAGTGAAATACCAAGAAAATTAAAATATCAAAATCAATACTTAAATGGACTTGAAGAAGATATTAAAAATGTTAAAGATTTATCAGGAGATAATTTTATGGTAATGATTAGAGATAAAATATATGATTCAAGAAAAGATGCTAGTACAAAGTTATATGAGAGTTTTTCATTACTAAAAACGGGTTCAGAAACTTTATTAGGACAAATAAGTGGTTTTGATATTGTAGGAACAAAAGATGACTTATGGTATAAACCTATTATATATATAAAAGGTGCAGGTAAATATAAAGTTGAAATAAGTAATTTAGATGAAATAGGAAATATCTATAAATTAGAAAATATGCTTAAAAGTTTTGATAATAAGATAAATACTGTTAAAGAACAAATTACTTATAATGAAAAACAACTTATTGATATAAAAGATGAACTTGATAAACCTTTTACACAACAAGATAGAATTAGAGAACTTCAAAAAGAAAAGGCACGAATAGATAGTGAACTTGATTTAGATAAGCAGGAATTACAACAAGAAGTTTCTGATGAAAAAGATGAAAATTTAGAAATTTAGATTTTTTAATAAAAATATCTTGCAAAAATAACTTTTTAGAGTGATTAATAGAACGAACAAGAAATGCCGTTATATCTATTTAATATGGAATATAAGAGATTTAGTACAGGAGTACAAAGTGCTACAAGAATCAAAATCAAAATACTCTTAAAACGGCTCTTATCTTGTTTGAAAGAGGGATGATAATGAATAATGATTTAAATACAAATTCGAAATTGTTAGATTATCTTATGGAACATATAAAAGATATGGCAAGTTGTGATATAGAAGAAAAAACTGGATTCTTTTCATGCATAAAATGTGTTGAGGAGATGTTTGAAAAATTAGAACGAGAATACAATATGGAATTTGATAAAAATTTAATTAGTGAAAAGTTATTAAGTAATATGGTGGATGAAATAATAACTTCATTACCAAGATAGGAGGTAAAATTATGTATATAACTGATACTACAAATAATGTAAGAGATTTTATTGAATCATTTGATATTAAAAATGATTATGGAAAAATGAAAGTTATGATGTATATTTTTGAAAAAGTAGATAATGGTCAAATCAATAGTAAAAATATTGCTAATCCCAATATTGGAGATAATGAAGATATTGAAATATTTACCTTTGAGAGAATTGAGTTAACTAATAAAACTTGTGATATTTTACTTCAATTCTTTGCAATGGCCTTTAGAGAACTATACAAAGAAAATGTACAATATGTAGATAATCATTTTATTGGTTTAGATTATAATGAAAAAGATAAAATTATATTATCTCAGTTTGAAAAATTAAGTTATAATGAGAAATTGGATGTAATTAGTGAACTTGTTATTAGATACAATAATAATTCAATGTTTAAAAATCAAGAAATACATATTCCATTTAATGATGATGTTGATGGCTTTGAATTGGCAAGACTAATACAAAAATTAAAAATTTAACTTATAGGCAATCGTTTTATAACGGTTGTTTTTTTATTGCAAAAAATGAATATAAAAAGCAAAAGTGAAAATAATAGATAATGAAGATACTAATGATTAAGAGAAAGGAGAAAATTAGAATGAAAAGAAGGAATAAAAAGTATATTTTGAATTTTATATATAAAAGTGATGATGATAAATCAGCAAAAAATTTAGATGAAATGTTGGAAAGATTATTTAAAAAATTTCTAATTGAATATAATAATTAGTTTGGAAATAACTGGTAATTGCTAAAAAGTCATGAAGAATGTTTGTTATTTTACATTGGTTGGTGTATAATGAGTTTGAGTATTTGTTATATCTTCATGGCTTGTTTTTTATGGAGGGAAAAATGGAAAGACGCTATGATGATATTGAAAATGCTATGCCTTACGGAAGATTGTCT
>CAKOMH010000073.1:0-6025 GCA_934096595.1 uncultured Bacilli bacterium
TAAAAAATTCATAGAAGTTAAAACTCTATGAAAGCCAAAATACGGACCTTATTCTTAATTTATAGTATAAATATACCACATAAATCTGCTAATTTCCATAAAAATTTGTTGGTAAAAAATCATGATTGTGGTCAAAATTGTGGTCAGCAAAATGCTTGCTAAGCCTAGGTAAACACTGGCTTTGAAGCACATTTTGTGGTCAATTAAATTGAATTTATTATGGTCAAATTTGTGGTCAAATGACTCTTGGAGCCAGTATTCACCTAGGCCTTTCATAGAGTTTTAACCTCTATGAAAATTCAAAGGGGTTTAAAATCCAAATTTCGACAAAATATTCTTGTTCTTAAAAGTATGATAGTAGTAAGGACAATGATTTATGAAAAAGTTTAATAAAGATAAATATTTAAGAAAATTAAAGTTTAAAAGATATTGGCAGACTAATTCTAGATATTTTTATATAGGTATACCTTGTTTATTATGTTTAGTACTAGGTATTTATTTTGCTTATTCTAAATTTTTTGTAACAGGTGAAGAAGAGGTAATAAGAACAACTGTTGGTGAGTTTATCTATGGCGATATTATTATGACGCCTTATATAGATGGACAGTATTCTAATACTTTTCCCGAGAAGAAAACAGGTATTAATGTCGAAAAAGTAGTATGTGATAATGGCGTTACAGCCTCATGGGATGAGGATAAATGGGGATTATATGTAACTAATTTAAGTAAAAGAACTAAATGTAGTGTTTATTTTGTAACGCCTAATAGTTGTGGTATCAATGATAATGTAAGTTGTATTAATTCAAGAGAAGGTCTTGCTAATTTAGCAAATGAAGTTAATAATGGCGATAATAAATCTGGTAAAATAATCTATTTAACAAGTGATTTAGATTTAGGTGGTAAGTTTGATAGTGATGGTAATGCTTTAGATGGTAACATTTCTTGGACACCAATAGGTACAGAAAATAATCCTTTTTCTGGTACATTTGATGGTAATGGTCATATTATAAGTAATATGTATATTAATGCAGATGATAGTGCGGCCTTTTTTTATAGAGTCGTTAATTCTTCAATAAAAAATCTTGGGATAGAGAATTCTTATGTGCAAAGTAAAAATGGTGCAGCTAGCGCACTTATATCCACCGCCGTTTATACAAAAGTCCATGCCGTTTATGCTTCAGTTATGTTAAACGGTCAAAAAATGACTTCTGGTTTAGTTTCATATGCCACAGGTTTGAATATTAAGAATTCTTATAATACTGGAAATATTACATCAAATGATAAACAATTTGGAGCAGGAATTATTGGATATTTAGGGTTAGATTCTTCCGTTGTTGAGAATTGTTATAATTTAGGAAATTTAAGTGGTGGTACTCAAAGCGGTGGTATTGTTGGTGGACTTCAAGGCGTAGTTAAAAATACTTATAATATTGGAAATATTACTGGCAATTCTGGCAGAGGAGGTATTGTGGGGCAAATTTATACTTTAACTTCTCCTACTGTTATGAATAATTATAGTGCTGGTATAATCAATGATGGAGGTGGAATAGTAGATAGCTATTTTGGAGATAAAAAAGATTATTTAATTCAAAATAATTTTTATTTGCAAGGTTCAGCTAGTTATGGAGTCTCGTTTTTGCAATCTAATATTGGTGCTGAACCTTTATCAGAAGATGAAATGCCCAGTGTCATATCTGTAATTAACGGAGATAATGCTTTTGTAGAAGATACTAATAATATAAATAATGGTTATCCAATTCTTAAATGGCAAGCAGAAAGAGAAAACAATTAAAAGCAATTTATAGTACATAATAGTGCTGTAAATTGCTTTTTTTAATAAAATAAGTATATAACTGATCATTTCAGGACATACTTATTAGCTCGTTAAAAAATTCATAGAAGTTAAAACTCTATGAAAGGCCTAGGTAGACACTGGTCTCAAGGGCCATTTGACCATAAATTTGACCATAATAAATTTAATTTAATTGACTACAAAAAGTGCTTCAAAGCCAGTGTTTACCTAGGCTTGGCAAATATCTTTCTGACCATATTTTTGACCATGATTTTGATTTTTAACTAACAAATTTTTATGGAAATAAGCGGATTTATGTGGTATATTTATACTATAAATTAAGAATAAAACGAGTATTTTGGTTTTCATAGAGTTTTAACCTCTATGAAAATTTAAGAAATTTAAAATCCAAATTTCGACAAAATATTCTTGTTCTTAAAAGTATGATAGTAGTAAGGACAATTATTTATGAAAAGGTTTAATAAAGATAAATATTTAAGAAAATTAAAGTTTAAAAGATATTGGCAGACTAATTCTAGATACTTTTATATAGGTATACCTTGTTTATTATGTTTAGTACTAGGTATTTATTTTGCTTATTCTAAGTTTTTTGTAGCCAGTGAAGAAGAGGTAGTAAGAACAACTGTTGGGGAGTTTATCTATGGCGATATTATTATGACTCCATATATAGATGGACAATATTCTAGCACTTTTCCCGAAAAGAAAACAGGTATTAATGTGGAAAAAGTAATCTGCGATGGCGATGTTAGTGCCTCATGGGATGAGGATAAATGGGGATTATATGTTACTAACTTAAGTAAAAGAACTAAATGTAGTGTTTATTTTGTGACACCTAATAGTTGTGGCATTAATGATAATGTTAGTTGTATTAATTCTAGAGAAGGTCTTGCTACTTTAGCAAATGAAGTAAATAACGGTGATAATAAGTCTGGTAAAATAATCTATTTAACAAGTGATTTAGATTTAGGTGGTAAGTTTGATAGTGATGGTAATGCCTTAGATGGTAATATTTCTTGGACACCAATAGGGACATATTCTAATCCTTTCTCTGGTACATTTGACGGAAACGGACATATTATTAGTAATATGTATGTTAACTTAGATAAAATCACTGGATTGTTTAATTATGTTTTATATGGCAAATTAAAAAGTTTTGGTATCGAAAGTTCGTATGTTTATACTTCAAACGAAGGAAGTGCTGCTATTGCTGGTACTATATCAAGCGGAACTATTTCTGGTGTATTTAACGGTGCTGTAGTAAAATCATCTAGCTCCCCATCTGGTATAGTAAGATCATTGGTGACTTCTACATTAAAAAATAGTTATAATAAGACCAATTTAATATCGAATCATGGTCAATTTACAGCTGGATTAGTAGGTTATGCTTCTAACCACAGTTCTGAAATTAAAAATAGTTATAATTATGGCGATATAATTAATGGCGGTTATGAATCCGGTGGAATAGTTGGCGGATTGCAAGGCAAAGTTGAAAACACATATAATTATGGCAATGTTAATGGCTATGGTAGGAGTGGCGGTATAGTTGGTCAGATGTATGACACAACATTTCCAAGTATTTATAACTCATATAATTTTGGTACAATCAATGGTGGTGGAATAGTTGGAAATATTTATTTAAACTCCACAGAAAATTATAAATTATCTAGTAATTTTTACTTGAAAAGCAGTGCTAATTATGGAGTACAAACTAATAATACAACTTTTGATTATGGCGCTGAACCTTTATCTCAAGAAGAAATGCCTAGTGTAATATCGGTAATAAATGGTGATAATGCCTTTGTAGAAGATACTAATAATATAAATAATGGTTATCCTATATTAAAATGGCAAGCAGAAAGAGAGAATAACTAATATGAAAAACAGATGTATATTATTAGTTATTATATTATTTATAAGTATTATAATATTATCAGTAAATAGTAATAATAAATATTTAGTTAATGAAGAATCTCTTGCTACTTATATAGATGGAGAAAAAACTGATAGTTTTCCGGCTAAGGGGACAGTAGCTTTTTCTAAAGCTGATTGTGATAATAATACTAATATCGAGTGGGGCAATGATACTTGGGGATTATATGTAACTAATTTATCTAATAAAGTTAAATGTAATATTTATTTTAAAACTGGAGAAAATGCTGTAACTAAGGTAACTAATTTAGCCAGTAGTGATACTACTAATATGGCTAGTGATGATCCTGATAATAATATCAGATATATAGGGGCTAATCCTAATAATTATGTTTATTTTAATTGTAGTGATTATGCTAATCAAACTAGTGATACTTGTGAAAAATGGCGTATTATAGGAGTATTTAATAATATTGAAAAAGAAGATGGAACTAATGAAAATCTTATTAAAATAATAAGAAATGAGAGTATTGGAAATTATTCTTGGGACAGTTCAGAACAATCTATAAATGGTGGCTATGGTGTTAATGATTGGACAACATCTGATATTATGAAATTATTAAACTCAGAATATTCTAATTTTAAAGTTAATGGTTCCTTATATTATAATGGTTCTAAAGGCAACTGTTATATTGATTTTATTAATACAACTGAGGCTTGTGATTTTACTACTACAGGCTTAAAAAATAATAGGACAAGAAAAGCAATCGAAACTGTGCTATGGAAAATTGGGGGTGTTAGCAATTTTGATACCTCGGATAATGGCTTGGTCAGTCATTGGTATAGTTATGAAAGAGGTACTAATACTTATAGTGGAAGGCCAACATCTTGGATTGGTAAAATCGGCTTAATGTATCCAAGTGATTATGGCTATGCTACTTCCGGCGGCACCGGTGCTGATAGAAATACTTGTTTACAAAAAGAATTATATAAATGGGATACATTGGAAGATTGCTATAATAATGATTATATTTTTAATGGGTCTTACCAGTGGACTATGATTCATTACGCAGGTAATGCTATTCATGTTATCGGAATACGCAATACCGGCTATGTTCGTGATGTTAGTGGGGCAAGTTACAATGACACTATCCGTCCGACATTATTTTTAAAATCCAACATCCTAATCACTTCCGGCGACGGCTCTTCCAACACCCCATACCAACTAGGATTATAACTATTTTTGTTTACAAATATAATAAAATTAAGACCCTTTAATTAGAGTCTTATTTTTAAATGTATAAATTTAATTTTACTGGTTATAATAGTCATTTTATTATTGATTTTCATAGAGTATGCAACTCTATGAAACTGTAATTTCAGGTCTTATTTTTAACTTATATATTAAATATACCATAGTTTTTAGGCTTTTTAAAGAGGATATTTTTAATCTTTATAGTCAAATTTCTAGTCAGAATATATTAGTTCAATCCCTGTATTTATAGGGCTTTGCAAGCTTATTAATAGTCAAATAAATTAATTTTATTATAGTCAAAATTTCTAGTCAAATTATTATTAATCTTAGGTAAATACGGGTTTTGTAACCTGTTTTTCATAGAGTTGCATACTCTATGAAACCGAAAATGCGTTATTTTGAGTTCCAAACGCACATATTTAGGTAATTATTTCTAAGAAAATGTAAATAATAAAAGTAGTTAGGATATTTGATATGCAAAAGAAAAGTAAGATTAGTATATTTATTATTGGATTAGTTATAGTTTTAACAAGTATAGGTTTATCTTATGCTTATTGGAAAACTACTGTAATGGGTGATAAAGGCAATAATGTTACCTCTGGTTGTTTTAATGTTGAGATGATTAATCAAAAAGATGAGATAACTTTAGGCAGTACTTTTCCCATAACTGATGCTGAAGGTTTAAAACTAAAACCATTTAGTTTTACTTTAAAGAATACTTGTACCATCTTTGCTCATTACTATGTTAATATGGAGATGCTAGAAGGAACGACTCTAAATAGTAGATTTGTAGCTGTAAGAGTTAATAATGAGGCAATTAATACTTTAGATGCTTATAAAGTAGCAAATACTACTATTAATACTTCAACAGAATCAAGAACGATTGCCGAAGGTTACCTAGGAGCCGATGAAGAAGTAGATTATACGGTATCATTTTGGATGGACGAAGATGTCACCATCGATGATGATGTTATGAATAAAGTCTTTAAATCGAAAATAGTTATTGTATCAGAACCTGGTAAGTATGATCCGGTATCGGCTGGTTATGATACATTACACGATGCGATACTTGCTAATGAGTATCAAAC
>CAKOMH010000074.1:0-5844 GCA_934096595.1 uncultured Bacilli bacterium
TATTAAAATTGACAATGAATTGATAGAAAGATTTGGCGTTGATAGCGGAACAGCTAGCAATATGGTTAATAACTTTAATTTCATTAAAGAGATTAAAGTTTGGGCTTTTATTTCATATGATACCAAGAATAAAGTATTTAAAGTAAATATTCGTAGTCGTGGTCCGGTTATTAATGAAATCGCTGCTAAGTATAATGGCGGTGGTCATGCTTTTGCAAGTGGAGTTAGAACTCCAAGTGCCGAGGATATTGATAATTTAATAAAGGACTTAGATGAGGCTTGTAAAGCTGGAAAGTAGGGAGACCTACTTTTTTAAATACTTAAAATTATGTATAAAAATCCGGTGTTTGAGTAAAATATATCTTAAATGAAAATTTTCATAGAGTTTAATACTCTATGAAACCGTATTTTCGTATCTTATTTTTAATTTATATATTAAATATACCATAAAAACGGCCTATTTTCTATATAATTTTTTTCTTTTTATAGTCAAAATTATGGTCAAAAAAAGTGTAAAGAAACCGGTAATTATAAGGCTTTGAAAGCGTCAAGCAAGTTCATGCTTTAAGATTTTATTCTAGTCAAATTTATGGTCAAATGCCTTTCAAAGCCTGTATTTACTGGAACTTTCATAGAGTATTAAACTCTAGGAAAAGTGTAAATAATGTAAATGGTATTCAAATTACCATAATAAGTATTATTTATTTTTAATCGGAGATAATATTAGTAGGTGGATTTATGTTTCAAAATAATAAAAAGAAAATATTTTTAATAGTCGGATTAATTTGTATTATTGGTTTAGTAGGAATAGGTATGTCTTATGCTTATTGGAAATTTACTTATACTCAAACTGATAAGAATGTAGCTGTTAGTAAGTGTCTTAAATTAGAAATGAGTAATGAGTCTAATGCAATTAGTTTAGAGAATATGTATCCTATAAGTGATGAAGATGGTAGAAAATTAACACCATATTCTTTTAAAATAACTAATACTTGTTCCATGTCAACCGAATATAAAGTTAACTTAGAAATGCTAGAAGGAACTACTTTAAATAGTAAGTATTTAGCCTCTTTAGTTAATAATGGGGATATTAAGTTATTAAGTAGTTATGATGCTACTAAAACTACTATAAGTGGTTCTGTAGAATCAAGAACATTAGATAATAATATTTTAACACCAGGAGCTTCTAAAGAATATAGTATATCTTTATGGATGGATAAAAGTGTTACTTTAGCAGATGATGCCCAAAATAAAAGTTTTTCTGCTAAAGTAGTTATAGATGCCTCTATGTATACGGGTATTGTTGATAAAATCGTGGCTCAGTTAGATACGACTGGTAAATGTCCAACCGTTAATGATGATGGAACTGTAAATGTAACTAGTGCTGAATCTAAAAACTCACTACTTTGTAGTGCCCCTGATAATTATGGGACTTCATATTATTATCGTGGTAATGTAACTAATAATTATGTTAAGTTTGCTAACTTTTATTGGCGTATTGTAAGAATAAACGGCGATGGTTCGATAAGATTGATCTACGATGGAACTAGTGTTCATACAAATGAGGAAGTCAGTGGAGATAGAATAATAGGTAATTCTGTATATAATAACATTTTAAATGATAATGCTTATGCAGGATATATGTATGGGACAGCAGGCTCATCAACTTATGAAGAAACACACGCAAACCTAAACGATTCGACTATAAAAAATTATATTGACACATGGTATGAAAATAATATAAATAATTATGAAATTTATTTAAGTGATAATATTTTTTGCAATGATAGAACTATTTCTAAAAGTATATATAATACTGGAAAAGGATATTCAAACAACTATACTCAATATCGTTGGGCTTATGGTCCATGGAATGAAAAAGAATATGGTAATAATTATGTTTCTATTAATAATTGTTTAAAAAACGATAGTTTCAGTATCAGCACAACAAAAGGTAATGGTTCTCTTAAGTACAGTATAGGACTGATAAGCATGGACGAAGTCGTACTTAGTGGTGCATGGAACAGTTCTAATGAAACATTATATTTGCATAGTGGAAATGAAATATGGACTATGTCTGCCAGTGATTTTAATATAAATTTAAGTTTTGTTGGGGTTAGAAATGTTTTAAGTGATGGTACTCTCAATATTAAAGGTGGAGCTAATGTTTTAGCAAATTTAGGTGTTAAACCGGTTATTAATTTAAAACCTAATTCGTTAAAATCTGGTGATGGTACTATTAACAATCCATATGTTGTAGAGTAGGTGAAACAATGAATAATAAGAAAAAATTAATAATACCAATAACTATTATTGGAGTAAGTATAACTTTAATAGGACTATCTTTTGCTTATTATATAGCAAATTTTAATGTTTTAAATAAAGATAATAATAATACTATTACAGCCAGTTCTTTAGTAGAAACAATATTAGAAATACCAGAAAAGTCTGATAATACTAATATTTATCCAGGATATAAAACTGTTAAAGAATATATAGTAAAAGGTAAAGGAAATAGTAAATCTTTATCATCACAAGCATCTTTAATAGTAAAACCTAATTTAGGAGATTTTTCTAAATATGTATATTGGTCTTTATATAAATCAAATGAAGAAATAACTTGTAATAATACTTTAGATAGTAGTATTAATGGTTCTTCTAATAAGGGAGAATGTAATATACCCAGTGGTGCTAAGTTAGTACTTTCTGGTAATGAAGATACTACTCATATAAATATAGTAGTTAATTATAATACTAATGATAAGTATTACTTAGTAACTGAGTATATAGATTCTAATGAAGATCAATCTAATTTAATGGGTAAAGTATTTAATATAGATGTATCTTTAGAGCAAGTAGAAGATTCTATTCAAAATAAGATAATTAGTCAGTTGGACACTACTGGTAAGTGTCCAACTGTTAATGAGGATGGTTCTGTTAATGTGACTAGTGCTGAATCTGAAAACTCTTTACTTTGTAGTGCTCCTGATAATTATGGTACTTCATATTATTATCGTGGTAATGTTACCAATAACTATGTTAAGTTTGCTAACTTTTATTGGCGAATAGTTCGTGTTAATGGTGATGGTTCGATAAGATTGATCTATGATGGGACGAGTGCTTATGCCAATGAAGAATCAAGTGAAGATAGGCAGATTGGTATGAGTCAATTTAATAATATTATCACAGACAATGCTTATGCCGGCTATATGCTTGGAGATGTAGATGCCGATAATTATGCTTCATCTCATAATAATAAAGATTCCAGTACTATTAAAAAGTATATAGATGAGTGGTATGAAAATAATTTAAAAAATGCTTCTTATGTTCAATATTTACAAGATAATATTTATTGTAGTGATCGTACTATCAATGATTTAAAATATGGCGATGATTATAACAATCTTGGCTATGGTAAAAATGCCACAACTTATCGTTATGGAATTGAACCGTGGGCTGATAATAGTAAAACTAACATTTATTTAAAATGCACTCAACAAAATGATTCCTTTACAGTTAATGAAATTCATGGCAATAAAGCCCTAACTTACCCAATTGGTTTGTTAACAGCTGATGAAAACATTTTGGCTGGTGCCTGGAATACTCATAACTTGTCATATTATCTTCATACTGGTAATTGGTATTGGACTATGACCCCAACTATTTTTAACGGTGGCTATGCTTTAAATAAAATTGCTTACTTGGATGGTTCAGCTGGGTATAATATTGATTTGGGTTATAGTGGTGGAGTTAAACCTGTCATTAACTTAAAACCAAATTCCCTAACATCTGGTGATGGAACCATAAATAATCCATATGTGGTAGAGTAGAAAGGATATTACGAATGAAAAGAAAAAATATTATAATTTCATTTTTAATTTTATCATTATTTATAGCATCATTCTGTATAATCCTTTCTAACTCCTTTTCTAATAATCAAAATATAATAGAAGATGAAGAATTAATAGGTACTTATATAGATGGAGAGTATTCAGAAAATATTCCTAATAAAGATACTGGTTATGTTGTAGAAAAAATAGTATGCGATAATAATGCAATAGGTAAGTGGGACTATGATAATTGGGGTATTACTTTAACTAATTTATCAGAAAAAACTAAATGTAATATTCATTTTAGAAAAGGAGTAAAACTTGCTGATACTATTAATTTAGTAGATACTACTGGTAAGTGCCCAACAGTTAATGAAGATGGCACAGTTAATGTAACAAGTGCGGAATCTGAAAATTCTTTATTGTGTAGTGCACCAGATAATTATGGAAATTCTTATTATTATAGGGGAAATGTTACTAATAATTATGTAAAGTTTGCTAATTTTTATTGGCGAATAGTTCGTATTAACGGTGATGGCTCAATCAGAATGATATATGATGGAACTGTTGCTCATGCCAATGGTGAGGCAAGTGACGATAGAATAATTGGTACAAGTGCTTTTAATGAAAAAAACGATGATAATGCTTATGTTGGCTATATGTATGGAACTATAGGATCATCAACATATGAAAAAACTCATGAAAATGTAAATGATTCTACTATAAAAAAATATCTTGATATTTGGTATGAACAAAATATAAAGGATACTAACTTTGAACAATATTTATTAGATAATGTATTTTGCAATGATAGAAGCCTAGCAAAGGAAAGTGTTGGTGATGGTTTTGGAAAAATCACAAGTTATTATAGATGGTTTAATACTCCTTGGTCAGGTAATATACTTAATAAAAGAATTTTTTTGAACTGTAACCAGATAAATGACACATTTACTGTTAAAGATATTATAGGTAACAAAAAGTTAAAATATTCGATTGGACTTATTAATATGGACGAAGTAACGCTTGCCGGTGCCTTTGGAAACAAAGATTTAATTAACAATTATATAGTATCTGGTGTAAAATATTGGACAATGTCATCGGCGTATTTTGAAAAAAGTGAAGATTGGGCTTATTTGCGCAGAGTTGGCGATAACGGTGATGTTGATAATAGAGCCTTAGCGTGTTATAATTATGGTGTTAAACCAGTCATTAACTTAAAGCCTAATTCTTTAACATCAGGTGATGGTACTATTAACAATCCATACACTTTATCTGTTTGAATAAATAATATGTATAAAATAAATTATGGGAGTTAAATTAAAATAATTCATTTACTAAATATCTCAATGATTAAAAGGGGTTTTTGGCGATAAACTTTTAGATATAAATAAAGTTATTGAAAAAAATATATTAATGATGAACATGGTAAAAAAGGATATATTACTGTGCATATTTATTTAATAAGTTAGGATTAACTACTCAAATTTCAAAGGAAGTACTTATTGTAACCAATGAATGTCTTAATAACAATATTTATGATAATAAAAATCTAAGTGTTTCTATTAAAAAGAGCAAAATAACTGTTGATAATGAAAATTGCGTATATTTACAACTTTTGGATTTACTTGCTAATAAAGAAAATATTAAGGTTGAAGTTTATAATGAAGAAAAAATAATATACAACTTTATTAGTGAGAATAATCTAGATATGAAAAAGATATTTGGGTATCCCAATAAAACTCAAAATATGAAAGCTGTAATGAAATTATATGAATTAGGTGGTAAAGATGTTGGATAGAAATCTATTAAAAAAATGATTTGATTAAAGTATTTATGATTTTAGTGTTGAGGCTTATAACATTTATTGATGTGTTATGAGTTTTTTTATTAGTAAAAGACATATAACTGGTCATTATGGGTTATACTAGTTGATTGACTAAAAAATTCATAGAAGTTAAAACTCTATGAAAGCCAAAATACGGACCTTATTCTTAATTTATAGTATAAATATACC
>CAKOMH010000075.1:0-5480 GCA_934096595.1 uncultured Bacilli bacterium
TTTATGGTCAAATGGCTTTCAAAGCCTGTATTTACTGGAATTTTCATAGAGTATTAAACTCTAGGAAAAGTGTAAATAATGTAAATGGTATTCAAATGACCATAATAAGTATTATTTATTTTTAAATGGAAATAATAGTAGTAGGTGGAATTATGTTACATAATAAAAGAAAAATAATATTAACCATAGTAATAATATGTCTTATAGGTTTAGTAGGATTAGGTATGTCTTATGCTTATTGGAAATTTACTTATATGCAAACAGATAATAATATAGCCGTTAGTAAATGTTTAAAATTAGATATGACTAATGAAAAGAATGAAATTAATCTAACTAATATGTATCCTATAAGTGATGAAGAGGGTAGAAAATTAACACCATATTCTTTTAAAATAACTAATACTTGTTCTATGTCAGCTGAATATAAAGTTAATTTAGAAATGTTAGAAGGTACTACTTTAAATAGTAAATATCTAGCATCTTTAGTTAATAACAGGGATATTAAGTTATTAAGTAGTTATGATGAGACCAAAACTATAATTAGTGGTTCTGTAGAATCAAGAATATTAGATACTAATGTTTTAACACCCGGTGCCTCTAAGGAGTATAGTATATCTTTATGGATGGATAAAAGCGTTACTTTAGCTGATGATGCCCAAAATAAAAGTTTTTCTGCCAAAGTAGTTATTGATGTCTCTATGTATACTGGTATTGTTGATAAAATCGTTGCTCAGTTAGATACTACTGGTAAGTGTCCAACAGTTAATGATGATGGTTCAGTTAATGTAACAAGTGCTGAATCAGAAAACTCTTTGTTATGTAGTGCACCAGATAATTATGGTACTTCATATTATTATCGTGGCAATGTTCAAAATAATTATGTCAAGTTTGCGGGCTTTTATTGGAGAATAGTTCGTATTAATGGCGACGGTTCAATCAGAATGATATATGATGGAACAACTGCTCACACAAATGGTGAAGCCAGTGATGATAGAATAATCGGAAAAAGTGCTTTTAATGAACAAAGCGATGATAATGCTTATGTTGGTTATATGTATGGAACACCTAATTCCTCAATTTATGAAGAAACTCATGCTAATATAAATGATTCGACAGTAAAGAAATATGTGGATAATTGGTATGAAAATAATATAAATGGTTCAATGAATGAACAACATATAGCAGACAATATATTTTGCAATGATAAAACGATGATAGGAAATATCACTACCAGCAGTGGCGCTGGAAAGGCTTATACGCAATATAGGTGGAATTATGGGCCTTATGATAATAATTCTAATTCGAAGATAACTATTAAGTGTCTAAATTTAAATGATGCTTTTACAGTAAATGATAATATAAATGGAAATAGTGCTTTAAAATATTCTGTTTCTATGCTTTCAACTGATGAAGTAGTTTTAGCTGGCGGTTATAAAGAGAATAACAAGATATATTTTTTGTATAGCGGCGTCTATTCATGGAGCATATCTCCTTATAGGTATGATAACAATTATTCACATATCCGTGGGTTTGATTCAAGTATTTTAGCAGATGATGCAAATATTTCTTATCGAAAATTAGGCGTCAAACCTGTTATTAACTTAAAAGCAAATTCCTTAAAATCGGGTGATGGTACTATAAATAATCCATATATGTTATCAGGAAATTAATATTATCTGTTTGCTTTAAAAAATTGGTTCAATAAAATTTAGTGTGAAGTTAGGCAAAAGAACAATAAGTTCTAGTGTGAGGAAAGATGATAAAATTTCACCTATTATTATGTGATAATATGTAGTGAATAATAATGACTCTTAATAATCTATAGGAGAGTTTATAACTCTCTTTTGGCAATTTACTTGGGAAATGACTTTGAAAAAAGTGCGCAATATCAATTACTAGATTATAGTTGACTTTCAGGAAAAAAGTGTTAGAATAAAATAGATTTTTCTGAAAGGGGATTTTATAATTGGAAAAAGTAGAAAAAATTGCTGAATTAAAGGCTATGTTAGAAAATTTGAAAGAAATTGCAGAATTATACAACGGTATGGTAGAAGCTCAAGAAAGAGTAGCTGTAGTCCCACAGCAATTAAAAGATGTAAGCAATGTCGTTGTCTGCGTTTACAACAATAACCGTGTAGGGTTGTTTAAAAAAATAGATTGGTCTTCTGATTTAGATCGTGTTTTGGATCATCATTATAGTGCTGGTACTATTTATGATGGAATTGATTCTTATTATACTGCTTTAAGAACTACTCATGAAAGATCTTATAGTTGTGATCGTTGGGAATTAATCGGTGCCCGAGTTGATCTAATAAACAATAGGAGATATGTTGCCAATTGTGTAGTTAATGATTGCATGAGTTTTGATGATATGCGTTTAATTATGTATAGTACTGGTACCATTGGATCATATCAAATTGGTAAGGCAACTTCAGAAGAAATGCTTGAAGTTTTAAAGTATGCGTATAGCTATTATGAATTAGAATCAAAAAAGCTAAAAAGATAATTTATATATTAGTAGGTAGTGAGGTTCTTCCAAAAGTTTAAGTATTTAACAAATTAGAATGGGATAGAAATATCCTGTTTTTAAATGAAATTGTAAATTGAAAAATTATTCTTTGTTGCTAAAAAGGCTATAAAACATTTTTTGAAAAGGTTGACTAAATTCATTTTTTGCATACAATTATCATTATAAGTTCAAATTTATTGTTGTTGCCTTCAACAAAACTCGAACTTATCGGAGTGTGTATTACATTTTTAACGGCTGCAATATTTTTTTCAATCTGTTACATAAACTACTTAGTTAGTTCATATTTATTTATAAATTCATCTGTTTTATTGACCGTGAAAGAAATAGGTTCAGACCATGTGCCTTAGCGCATCAAATTTTAAGAATTTAGAGATAATAATTGTCAAT
Organism: uncultured Bacilli bacterium; assembly: GCA_934096595.1. Lineage (GTDB taxonomy): Bacteria > Bacillota_I > Bacilli_A > RF39 > UBA660 > CAG-605. The sequence goes on from CAKOMH010000075.1 coordinate 2,918, forward strand.
GCTTTTTAATTATTATGATATGATGAAAACAAAATTAATTAATTAGAAAATGGTGGTATTTATTATGATAGATTTTACTAATTGTACTAAAGCAGCAAGTACTTATGGGGGAACTGAAAAAAAGAAAAAGATAATTTATAATAGTTTTACCTACCTTCTTAAGTTTCCAAGGTCTATTAAAGAAAAAATTGGATATCATATACAAATATACAGTTTTCTAAATATATTGGCTGTCATATAATTGAAACATTAGGTTTAAATGTTCAAAAAACAGTACTTGGTAAATATATAGAATATAATAAAGAAAAAATAGTTGTTGCTTGTAAAGATTTTACTAATGAAGAGAAAATATTAGTTGAATTTACTAGTTTGGGGAATAGTATTACTAATACTGATAAAGTTTATTCGGCTTGTATAGAAGATATTTATGCCATTATAAATAATAGTGAAATTAAAAATAAAAAAGAAATAATTGCATCTTTCTGGGATTTATTTGTGGCTGATGCTTTAATCGGTAATCCGGATAGACACTTAGATAATGTTGGCCTTTTGTATAATAAAAATACTGGTGATTATAAATTTAGTCCTGTATATGATTGCGGGTCTTCACTCCACGCATTACTATCTTATGAAAAAAAGGAAGAGCTTTTAAAAGATGATACTGAGTTTAAAAATACTTGTTATAATGTTTTTTCCGTTTACAAATTAAATGGTAAAAAAGTATTTTATAATGAAATATTTAAAAATCCTCCCGAAGATTTAAAACATGCAATATTAAGAATTGTCCCTAGAATTAATATGGATAAGATTAATAAGATAATTGATGATACTGAAACTCTTTTACCTTTAGAAAAAAATTTTATAAAGAAGAGTATTAAGATTAGAAAAGAAGAAATTTTAGATAGAGCATATCATAATATTAGTAAGACTGTTTAAGTTTTACTAATATTTTAATCTTGACAGTTGAATATATATTCAACTATAATAAAGAAGTAATTAGTTGAAAGAGTATTCAACTATTGACGGAGTAAGATAATGGAAAATATAAATGTATGTGATTGTAATATAATACATAAAGAGGCTGTTAACAAAGCTTTAAAAAATAAACCAGAAAAAGAAGAATTAGAAAGACTTTCTGAAGTATTTAAACTCTTAGGAGACCTAACTAGAACCCAGATATTATGGGTTTTAGATAAAAATGAAATGTGTGTTTGTGATATAGCCAATGTCCTTAATATGACTAAATCATCTATTTCCCATCAATTAGCGGTTCTTAGAAGTGCGGGAATAGTTAATTTTAGAAGAGATGGTAGAGAAATATATTATAGGTTAGATGATGAACATATAACTAAGTTATATGAAATAGGTATTTTACATATTGAACATAAATTAAAGGGTGAAGACTGATGAAAAAATATAAATATAATATAAATAATTTAGATTGTGCTAACTGTGCTAGAGAAATAGAAGAAATGTTAAATGATAATGTTAACTTTAATAATGCCGTAGTTAACTTTAGTACTTGTAAGATTTCTTATGAATCAGATAAAGATTATACTTTAGAAGAATTAAATACATTAATTAAGACTGTTGAACCTGATGCTTATATACCTTTAAATGAAGAAGTAAATGATGATAGAAATATAAAAGAGTATCATTTAAGTATCTTAATTATAGCCTTAGGAATAGGTTTACTGGGATATTTTTTACCATTACCTAAGATAGTAAAGATCATACTATATCTTATTTCTTATAGTCTTCTTTTATATAAGACTAGTATTAATGCCATTAAACTATTAAAAAAGGGGAGTGGTATTAATGAAAATGCTTTAATTACCATATCTTGTATTGGGGCTCTTTTAATAGGAGAAGTCTTAGAAGGAATGATGGTTATAACATTATATACTATAGGGAAAATATTAGAAGAAAAAGCTATTAATAATTCCCGAAAGTCTATTAAAGATTTATTAGATATTAAAGAACCTTTTGCTTATCTTTTAGAAGATAATAAGACTATTAAAATTCCGGTTGAAGAAGTAAAAATTAATGATATTTTAGTAGTTAAAAAGGGGGAGAAAATTCCTGTAGATGGGGTAATTATAAAGGGAAGTAGTAGCCTTGATACTTCAGCCTTAACTGGGGAAAGCACTTTAGAAGATGTTAAAATTAATGATAATGTATTATCTGGTAGTATCAATATGGGTGATGTTTTAGAAATGAAAGCTACTAATACTTTTTCTAATTCGACAGTTGCCAAAATTTTGGATTTACTAGAAAGTGCTACGGATAAAAAGACAAAAACCGAAACCAGTGTTGCTAAGTTTAGTAAAATTTATACCCCTATAATTATTGGTCTAGCTATTTTAATAACTATTATTTTACCTTTAATATTTAAAGTTTCTTTTAAAATTAGTTTATATAGAGCGTTAACTTTCTTAGTTATATCTTGTCCTTGTGCTATTGCAATATCGGTTCCTTTATCATATTTTACGGGTATTGGGGTGGCTAGTAAAAAAGGTGTTTTAGTAAAGGGGAGTAACTATTTAGATAATTTAAGTAATAC
>CAKOMH010000076.1:0-5405 GCA_934096595.1 uncultured Bacilli bacterium
TATTTGCTATTCCACCTGTACATATTATATAACTTATTTGTCTTTTTGTTAAGGTGTTAATTTGCTTTTTAGCCATTCTAAGTATCTCTTGTATCCTTGATTCGATAATTTCACTTAAATTAACCTGATTAACAATCAATTTATCTCCATTATTATCTTTAATTTCAACCTTATCTAAGTTACTAGCATTCTTACTATTTCCTAACCCTACTCTTTTATAAACATCTTTTGCCGATTCTAAAGAAATCTTATAAACATAACTAATATCTTTTAAAACATTAAAACCACCAACTTTAATTTTTTCTGTATTAACAAGAACTCCTTTATTATATATAGAAACACTAGTACTTAAGTAACCAATATCAATAATAACTCCACAATTCGTATCCATATCATCCGTCTTTAAAGCAAAATAATTTCCCACAACATCATAACTAATATCAACAACACTTATTCCTAGATTATCTAATATTTTTAAATACTTATAAACATCTTCTTTAGTTGAACTAGTAATAATACTTTTAACTTCTAAAGATTTACTAAAGGTATTAACAGGCAAATCAGTCCTACTAGAATCATCTAAAGTATAATATAAAGGCGTAATATTAACTAATTCCATATTATCTTGAATAACATTTTTACCAGATAAATTAACTACTTTTAACATATCCTCAGTAGTAATTAAATTATCTTCATTTTTAATATCAATCTTAGCTCTATTAATCGTAAAAGCGGCACTATCAGAAGGAATCGTAAGCAATGTTTTCTTTATTTCCATGCCTAATTTTTCTTTGGTATCACTTAGAATTTTTTTAATTTGTTCTTCTAAAACGCCATAGTCCATAGTCATATCTTTTTTTAAAGCCTCATTACTAACAATACTACTCGTTAAAACATACAAATTTCTATCTTTAATTTCTGCTACTATAAATTTAATACTAGCATTTCCAATATCTAAACAAGACATTATCTTTCGCATAAGTACCTCTACCTTTTTTCTAAATTAATTATACTAAAGTTTATTTTTATTTGCAAGATTCCCAATAAAAAAGACTATTAAGAAACCTTAATAATCTAAAACATTATTATACCGGCAATAAAGAAAGCAATCCCCACAATCAGCATCAACACAGAACCACCATCTTTATCAAAAATAGCATCAGCGGGATTTTCAGGATTATATCTAACTTTTACTATACTGCCAATGGGGTGTTTAGCTCTTGTCGTCCCTGAATAAGATGTCGGATTAATAAGATAGCTAACACCATCTACTATATACTCTGCAATAATTCCATATGAATCAGGACCATCACTATTTCTGCTAACTGCATAGTCGACTACTTTTCCATCTATTAAAGTGAAAGTTTTTTTCTTTTTACTTCTTGATATGATGTTAATAATCGCCCAAACAACTAAAGCAAACCCTATAACAATAAATACTAAACTAAATATTATATTTTTTCCGCCCATTTTCACGGTTACTTCTAACATTGATAACATTTTTTCTACCATAAAATCACTCCATTAGTTCCTTTTTCTCTTTTTTACTTTTATATCTCTTTAATTATGTCTTTCGTTTCATTTACAATAATATTTCATAAAAACATTTCCTATAAGAATATCATTTCTTCATTAAAGTTTGAAAAAATTCAACCAAAACATCTCTTTTTAAAATAATTATTCCCACTGAAACCACAATTATTATAATAAGAATAACTATTGGTAAACTAATTTTACCTTTTTGCTTTGTTGTAGCACCTGCTGTATCACTGGTATCATCATTTACACTCGGTGTTGGAACATTACTATTTGCAACAGTTCCAACACTTATCGAATTATCTAAACTAATATTATTAATGGGATTATTTAAGGCTTGTTGTAGTGAATTATCACTACTTGGATTAATTGTTGATAAGTTAACATCACCCGCTAAAGCATTGTCCATATTATTACCAGTACTTTGCCCATTTATACTTCCGCTCATTTGGTTACCTGAATTTAAATAATTTATATTCTGATTATCAATAACCCCATTTACATTAGGGGTGCTAATAGTTTGATTATTAACACCGCTAGGCACTACACTTATCTCTTGAACATTCTGACTATTAGTATTCAAACCACCGTTATTTTCTATATTATTATTGAAGTTGTTAACTTCAAAAGAAGGACTATTTTCTAAATTATTCATCTGATTATTAGTAGAATCTTCATTATTTGTAAGATCTTGATTAGTGATAAGACCGCCATTATCAAAAGTAGCTGAACCAATACCATTTACTGGATTATTAAAAGTCATCTGATTACTTACAATATTTTCTTCATCATTAGAAGACACAACTCCCGAAATAGTTTGATTGGCAAAAGTATTATTTGGGTTATTAAAATTATCATTAGCATTTACAATATTATTTACATTACTACTCTCATTAAAATTGCTAAATAAATCTTGATTATTTTCTAAATTTTGATTATTAACAAAAGTCTGATCATTTGTAAAGTTTGAATTATCAAATAGAGGTTGATCATTTACAATTGTAAATTGATTATCAATTACTTGATTATTTGGAACTTCTTGATTATTAAAAGTATCTTGACTATTAAAAGCACTTTGAGTATCAATTTCTATAGAAGCACCACTATCGGTTGGAAAATCAGTTGTTTGAGTTCCTGTTGTAGCATTATTTTCTACATTAAATTGTGTATTTTCTGGTAAAGAAGCATTAAAATCATTTGTTTCTAATGATATTTCTGCATTACTAGCTTCACTTGTTGTTGGATTATTTGTTAAATTCCCATCATCATTAAGACTTCCAGAATTGTTGTCAAAATTTGAAACTGCTTCTGTGGTAACAAATGGATTAAAAGAAACACCACCATTATTAGATGAATCTGTATCTTCTTCTGTCATCAAGGCTGCATTAGTAGGAACTTGACTAGTAGAATTTATTGCAGCCCCTTGGTTATTAAAGCTCATATCATTGTTTGGTTCTGATTTTAAATCTGGAGAACTCGCCGTTATTTCTGAAGGTACTTTAACTTCTTCTAAATTTTTTGAAGTATCAATATCCGAAGTAGATTCCAATGTTCCAACATTGTTTGTTAAATTAGCCATAGCACTCATCGCAAGCGCTGTAAGTTCATCTGTATTAATGGCAACTTTAGAGTTGTCATTCAAACCTGCCTCAGTTTGAATATCTCCTTGAGCTACATTTAATGGTAAAACAGCTTCATTTGTTTCTTTACTAAAGGCCTCTTCATTTATTGGTTGAAAGCTTAAATTTTCTGAATTTAAATTATCAGCAGCATGTTGGGAAGTTTCCTGAGTTGATATTTCTTTATTATCAACCGAAGTAACAGAATTGTTATAGTCATTACTAACTGGTTTTACTTCCTCTTGAGTACTAGAACCATTATCACTCCATGTCCCAAAGATATCATCTACATTAATATCACTAACAGGAACTCCACCATTACTACTAGCATCATTAATAGTCGTATTATTTACATTGTTACTAGTCATATTATTGCCATCTCCATTTTGAATGAAAGAAGAACCATCAAAATCAATTACCCCATTATTATTCTCGTTACTCATAATTGCACTCTCCATATCATACTAAAAATTATAACACAAAAAGTTTACAAGCAAAATAAAAAAGTACCAATAAATGATACTTTTTAAAATTAAGCTTCTTTTTTAGTAGTCTTTTTTGCAGTAGTAGTTTTCTTAGCAGCAGTCTTTTTAGCTGGTTTTTCTTCTACTTCTTTAGCATCAGCTTTTTTAGTAGTTGTCTTTTTAGCAGCTTTTTTAGGAGCTTCTTCAGTCTTAACTTCTACTTTTTTTTCGGCTTTAACAGCTGCTGGTTTATATTCCTTACCTGCTAGTGCTTCTTTAGCAATATTTACTAAGTTAGTAAATGCAGCTTCATCACTAATAGCAAGTTCAGAAAGCATCTTACGGTTTACTTCGATATTTGCTTTAGCAAGACCACTAATGAATTTTGAGTAAGAAATATCATTCATACGGCAAGCTGCATTAATTCTTGTAATCCATAATTTTCTAAAGTTTCTCTTATTTTGTTTTCTATCACGGAAAGCATAATTACCACTGTGGAATACTTGTTCTTGAGCAGTTTTATATAATCTGTGTTTAGAACCAAAGTAACCCTTAGCTTCTTTTAATACTTTTCTTCTTCTTGTTTTGGAAACGCTTCCACCTTTAACTCTTGTCATCTTCTACACCACCTTACTAGATTCTATCCATTAATTTCTTAGCGAAAGTATCATTTAATACTCCCTTATTTCTTCTTTGTCTAACAGCCTTACTTGAATCTTTTGCTGTTTTATGGTTACCATTACTCTTCTTATATGTAACAGTACCATTTTTCTTAGCATTTAAAACTTTGCTACTTGCTTTATGAGTTTTTTGTTTGCATTTTGCCATAATAACATTTCCTTCCCTTACTACTTATTTACTTTTGGTGCCAATAGCATAAACATGTTTCTGCCTTCTAATTTTGGCTTTTCTTCGATAACGGCTACTTCTTCCAGTTCTTTTGCGAATCTTTCAAGTACCTCGGCTCCTAATTCAGTATGAGCCATTTGGCGTCCTTTAAATCTAATTGACGCTTTAATTTTATGACCTTTAACTAGATAATCATACGCATTTTTTTTGCGAGTATTAAAGTCCCCAATATCAATAGTTACTGATAATTGATACTCTTTTAACTCTTTATTATTTTCTCTTTGTCTTTTTTGTTGTTCTTTTAACTTCTTTTGTTTTTCATAACGATACTTGTTGTAGTCCATAATCTTAGCAACTGCTGGATTAGCATTTGCATTAAGAAGAACTAAATCTAATCCCGCATAAGATGCTAAAGTTAGGGCATCCCCACGCTTCTTAACTCCCATTTGCTCTCCATTTGGACCAATAACCATCATTTCCGAAACCCTAATCTTATCATTGATAGGCATTTCATTCTTATCTTTTGCTATATAAACACACCTCCACTATTATTATATTTAAAAAGGCAGATACCTAGTATCCACCTATCACCTAAAAGTTTTATCTTTATTGGCCTTAAACCCACTTTATCAATCTAAAGTCAGGTGAATTTGTGGATACAAATTGCTTTCCTTTTTAATAACAATTAAGATTATAACACATTTTATTACGAATGCAAGTAAAATATGCAGTTTTATCAAGAAATTCGAATGAAATTCTAAATGAACCATAATAATTAATGCTGGAGTATTTAGTCTTTCACTTACCACACTTGATATTTTAGTTAAAAATCATATAATAGGCATTGCTGTTTTACCCATATATATGAAAGGAGATTTTTAAAATGGGAAAACATTTAAATTTGAGTCAAAGAATAATTATAGAAAGTAATCTTAAT
>CAKOMH010000077.1:0-5327 GCA_934096595.1 uncultured Bacilli bacterium
CAGGGGATATTAAAAAAATGCTAAAAACTATTTATAAAAATTTAGCTAATGAATTACCAGAACTTACTACGGAAGAAATAAATTTAAAAGAAAGTGAACTAGTAGAATCTTTAACTGGGTTAAAAAGTACGGATGATATTAATACCTTGGTAGTATCCGAACCGGTAATGGGTTCCCAAGCCCTAGAAGTTGCTGTAATTAAAACGAAAGAAAAAAACGATATTACTAGTATGATGCAAAATATTAAAGATAATGTTGATATGAGTAGATGGATCTGTGTTTCGGCAGAAAAACTTTATGTTGTAAGTAGTGGCGATGTTATATTTATGGTTATGGCTGATAGTGATTGGGCTAAGAGTATTTATGATGAATTTGTAAAATATATGGATAATAAAGTTGGAGAAACTCTAGAAAAGGGTGCGACTTTGGAAGAATTGCCTGATGAATATAATGGAGCAGTAGCAGAATAGGCTTTCTTGATGAAGGCCTTTTTTCTAAATAAGAAGGTGATATTATGCTATTTACAAGTATTAGTTTTTTATATTATTTTTTACCAATAGTATTATTAGGATATTTTATAGTACCCAATAAAATAAAGAATTATTGGTTATTAATTAGTTCATTAATATTTTATTTATATGGGGATAGTAAATATTTATTATTAATGATTAGTGAAATATTTATTTGTTATATCGGGGGCTTAGTATTAGAAAAACATAAGAATAAGTATTTATTAGCATTATTTTTAGTTATTCATTTAGGACTATTAGGTTATTTTAAATATATTGACTTTTTAATTAGGAGTATTAATAATATATTTAATAGTAATCTTAAGTTATTAAATGTATTGTTACCTATTGGGATATCTTTTTATACTTTTCAAATAATTAGTTATTTAATTGATGTTTATCGGGGAAAAATAAAAGCCCAAGATAACTTTTTTAACTTAGCCACTTATGTTTCTTTATTTCCCCAGTTAATTGCGGGTCCAATCGTAAGATATGAAGATATTAATGATAATTTAGAAAAAAAAGATATTAGTTTAGAAAATGCTGCTGTGGGTATTAAAAGATTTACCATTGGTTTAGGAAAAAAAGTTTTAATTGCTAATGTCTTAGGAAGTTTTTGTACTAGTTATTTAAATAGTCCTGATAAAAGTGTGGTCTTTAGTTTCTTTTATATGCTTTGTTATACCATGCAAGTATTCTTTGATTTTGCTGGTTATAGTGATATGGCTATCGGTTTAGGGAAAATATTAGGTTTTAACTTCTTAGAAAACTTTAATTATCCCTTTATTTCCAAAAGCATTACCGAATTTTGGCAAAGATGGCATATTAGTCTTGGTTCTTGGTTTCGAGATTATGTTTATATCCCCTTAGGAGGTAGTAGAGTAAACAAATACAAATTAATAAGAAATATCCTAGTTGTTTGGACTTTAACCGGCCTATGGCATGGAGCTGCTTGGAATTTTATGATTTGGGGCCTTTATTTTGGTATTATTTTATTAATTGAAAAACTAGTTTTAAAAAAATATTTAGATAAGATGCCTAATATTTTAAAACATCTTTATGTTTTATTAATCGTCGGTTTAAGTTTTGTTATCTTTGGGGCAGATAATATGACTAGAGCATTTGATATTCTAAAGAATATAGTGGGATTAAATGGTTTACCATTTTATAATAAAATAACTGGATATTATTTAAGAAACTATATAATAATTATTATATTAGGTATTTTATTTAGTACGCCAATTATAAAAAATATTATAGAAAGATTAAAAAAGAAAGATAGTATTAAAAAAATTATTAATTTAGGAGAAATAGTCTTAATATTAATTATTTTCTTATTAGTGACATCGAGTTTAATTGATAATTCTTATAATCCTTTTCTTTATTTTCGCTTTTGAGGTTAATTATGCAAGATAATATAAAAAACAAAGTAGTAGTTATTTTATTTGGACTTATTATTTATGGTTTCTTTTTTCTAAATTTAGTCGCACCCGATAAGAAATCATCAGTTTCCGAAAGAAGAAAATTAGAACAATTTCCAAAGGTATCTTTAAAAACGATTATTAATGGGGATTTCTTTAAGAAATTTGATAATTATAGTATGGATCAGTTTTATCAAAGAGAAAAGTTTAGAAGATTAAAGATTAAAACGGATATGTTAGTATTAGGTAATTATAATAATATGCAAATAGATAAAGATTATATTTATGAAGCCTTATATCCTCTTAATGAAAATTCCGTTAATAACTTAGTTAGTAAAATTAATAATATAATAGATTCGTATCTTGATGATACTAATAAAGTATATTATTCTTTAATTCCTGATAAAGGGTATTATATTAATAATTCTTTAAAATTAGATTATCCTAAGTTAGTTTCTTTATATAAGAGTGTTAAAGGTAATTATATAGATTTATTTAATATATTAAGTTTAGATGATTATTATAAAAGTGATACCCATTGGAAAGAAGAAAACTTATTAAAAGTAGGAAAAGAACTAGCAAGTAAAATGGATTTTACTTTTGATGATAATATTAGTTTTAAAGATGTAGTAGGTTTTAATGGGGTATATGGTAGTAGATTGGTGCTAGATAAAGATTTAGATAAGATTGTCGTTGCAGAAAGTTCTTTTATAAATAATGCTGTAGTTTATGATTTAACTAGTAATAAAAAAATAGATGTTTATAATTATGATAAAATTAATTCTTTAGATAAGTATGATATTTATTTAAATGGCGCTAGTGGGTTATTAAAGATAGATAATTTATTAGAAAATAATGAAAAAAAGCTTATTATATTTAGAGATTCTTACACTAGTAGTTTAACCCCTTTATTAATTAGTGGTTATAAAGAAATTATTTTAGTAGATACTAGGTATATTTCACCTAAGATTTTAAATAATTATATTAATTTTAAATATGCGGATATATTATTTTTATACGGAGCGATTATGGCTAATAATAGTTATACGATAAGATAAATGTAGTAGTTATTTGTTATATTAATTCATAAAATACTTTAGGAGGTAATTTTATGAATAAGGGAGTAGTAAGTGGTTGTTGTCTAGATGTCGATAGATTACTTGCTTTAGCAAGAACTACTGGTCCCACGGGTCCAACGGGTCCTAGTGGAGGGCCAACCGGACCAATAGGACCAACGGGACCACAAGGAATTCAGGGACCAACTGGACCGACAGGACCAACTGGACCAACGGGACCTCAAGGTGTGGCTGGAACCCAAGGAGTTCAAGGTATACAAGGACCGACAGGTCCAACGGGACCACAAGGTGAAGCGGGAATTCAAGGAATTCAAGGTATACAAGGACCAACTGGTCCAACAGGCCCTCAAGGTGAGGCAGGAGCCCAAGGTATTCAAGGTATACAAGGACCAACTGGTCCAACGGGACCTCAAGGTGAAGCAGGAGCTCAAGGAATCCAAGGTATACAAGGACCAACAGGTCCAACGGGACCTCAAGGTGAGGCTGGAGCCCAAGGAATTCAAGGTATACAAGGACCGACAGGTCCAACAGGTCCACAAGGTGAAGCAGGAGCTCAAGGAATCCAAGGTATACAAGGACCAACAGGTCCAACGGGACCTCAAGGCGAGGCAGGAACTCAAGGAATCCAAGGTTTACAAGGACCGACTGGTCCAACAGGTCCTCAAGGTGAGGCAGGAGCCCAAGGAATCCAAGGTTTACAAGGACCAACCGGACCAACGGGACCACAAGGTGAGGCTGGAGCTCAAGGTGCCGCAGGCGAAACTCCAACTTTATCAATTGGAACTGTATCTAGTGGAGAAAGTGCCTCAGCAACTATTACTGGTGCCGCGCCAAATTATGTTTTAAATTTAGTATTACCGATTGGGCCAACGGGACCAACTGGACCAACCGGACCACAAGGGGCTGCTGGTTAATAAGAAAACTATCCTATTTATTTAGGGTAGTTTTTATAGATTATTGACTTTTTATATTATTTAAGATAATCTTGAAATAGAGAGAGTAGGGATTAGATTAATGGATTATGCTTATGAAGATGTAAAAAAATGGTTTAATGATAATGTTATTACTTCTTTTTATGATTTTGCTCAAGATGATAATATGAAGACTGAACTTGATAAAATATTAAAAGAAGGGAAAATAGGTAATAATGGTTTAGGCGCTCATTTTTCACGCAAGGATAATCCAAGAATTGAGGCCCAAAGAAGAACTTCGATGGCTTATTTACTAGTTAATGATAGAGATACATATGAGTATCTTAAAGAAAATCATATTAATATATTTCATGGTACTAATGCTAATGCATTAGTAGGTATAGCTAAATATGGTTTAAGAAGTGCTAAAGAAATATTAGAAGCAAACGAAAAAATATTGTCAGGGGAAGTACTTGGAATGTTGGAAAATGGTAATGATGATTTAAAAAAGGCTTCTATACGCGATTTTATAAGTGTTACCGATGTTTTAGATATTGCTTGGAACTATATGCAAATTAATCCCAAATCTTTTTCTGCTATTATTTGTACTTCCGATGAAAAAATGGTAGAAGATAATATTAAAACTTGTCCAGTTAGTTCAGATGTTTCGGAAATTGGAATTCAAGATGAATTGCCATTAGGGACAATAAAGTGTGTTTTGGTTCCAAAAGATAAGGTTGATTATGTTAAAGTTTTATTTAGTGATACGGATATTCAAGTATTAGGTTTATCAAACATAGATACTAGATATTTTTGGTTTGATGATTTTATTGGTTGCCAATTTAATGCTGGAGAGTATGAAAAATATAAGGCAAATAGATTAGAAGAACAAGAAGAAATTAGTAAAGTTACAGAAGAAGATTTAAAAGAGAATGCTTCTTCAAGAACTAGAAGTAAAATACAAGAAATGTATAATTGGATAGTAACTTTAAAAGAAAGGGTAATTAATAAAAATGACAGTAAAAGATTGTGATTTAGCAAAAGAAATTTTAATGCTTTTACCTTATATAGATAAAAATTATTTAAAGAAACTTCCGTGGGATTTTATAAATAATTTAAAAGATTTAGCAGCTTTAAGTAATAAAGATTTTGCTTTTGAAAAAGGTGAAAATTTTAAAGAAATGGATATATCTAGTGAATGTAAGGATTTTTTAGCAATACTTATATTTAATGAATCTAGTATAGAAGAAAGAAAAAACTTACTTAATATATGGAATTATAATGAAATTAATAATTAGACTTTACTTTATATTAAAAAGTAAGTTTTTTTAGTATAGTAAGTCTAATTATACACATAATGTATAATTAAAATGAAATTTTCATAGAGTTAAATACTCTATGAAACCGTAT
>CAKOMH010000078.1:0-5190 GCA_934096595.1 uncultured Bacilli bacterium
CGTACTAATACCTTCCAATCAGTATTTAGAATTAGAAGTGCAGCTGCTCAGAGCATTCATGAATATTTTCACAAAAATAATTATTTATATGTTCACACACCTTTAATCACAACAGCCGATTGTGAAGGCTCTGATCAAATGTTTAAACTTACAACTTTTGATTTAAATAAGGTGCCAATGAAAGATGGCAAAGCTGATATGTCTAAAGACTTGTTTGGCCGTACTGCTTTTATTACTGGTAGTGGTCAACTTCATGGAGAAACTTTTGCTCATGCCTTCAAGAAAATTTACACTTTTGGGCCAACCTTTAGAACTGAAAACTCTAATACCAAGACTCATGCTAACGAATTCTGGATGATTGAACCCGAAATTTGTTTCTGCGATTTAGATGGTCTTATGGATATTGAAGAAGATTTCTTAAAATATATCGTTAATTACATTTTAACTAATTGTGCTGAAGATGTAGAATTTCTTGATAAATTTGTTTCTAAAGGACTTAAAGAAAAATTAGAAAAATTAACAACTAGTAAATTTACAAGAATTGATCATAAAGATGTTATTGATATCTTGAAGAAAGCTCCAATTAAGTGGGAATTTACTCCTGAATATGGTGAAGATATTGCTAAAGAACATGAAAGATATATTACTGAATACTTTGGGGGTCCTGTATTTATTAAAAACTGGCCTAAAGACATTAAAGCTTACTACATGAAGGTTAATGATGATAATGCCACGGTTGCCGCTGTTGATTTAGAAGTACCCGGTTGTGGTGAATTGATGGGCGGTTCGCAAAGAGAAGAAAATTATGAAAAATTAATTAGTCGTATGGCGGAATTTAATGTCAATAGAGCAGATATTGAATGGTACTTAAACCTTAGAAAATACGGAACAACAATCCATTCTGGGTTTGGTATGGGTTTTGAAAGATTAATTATGTATCTAACTGGTATGGAAAATATTCGTGATGTTATTCCTTATCCTCGTACTCCGGGTTCATGTGAATACTAAGACTAATATTAATTTGAAAATTTAATAAAAAAGTAAATAAAAAGATTAGTTTTTTTTAACTACAAGTTGTAGCTAGAAATCTAATCTTTTTTATTTAATTTAAGTTAATTTTATTAGGGATAATATAAGTAGCAGGTGTCGATTTTAAAACAGGATATTTAGAGTAATTGCCAATTGGTATTAGCCTGAAAGTTGTCGTGTTGCAATCAAAATTTTTGCTAAATTTATCAACTAAGATATCACCATAAGTGTTTCTAATATTTTCTTTATTTCTAGTTATATAATAAAGAGCAGTATTATTTATTGTGCTATTTTCTATAATTGTATTTAATCGGATAATTTTGTTCATGTTATCAGCATTATCAATAATTAAATTATAATTTTTTAAACTTAGACCAATTTCGTCAATAATAGCATTAGTAATTCCTGTATAATCCTCATTATCAAAGATGAATAGGGCATAGGGTTCTTTTAAAGTATCTAATTTAATATCATTTGCACACAGTAATTTCAAAATACTTTCGCTGCCAATATACAAACATAATCTTTCCTTAATAGTAGCCATGATACCTCCTCTGGTATCTATTGGAGCTAGAACCGTTCCGGATAGATAAGAGTAAATGCTATTAGTTACGGATAAATTTTCTAAATAATTTTTAAGTTTATCAAAGCTTTTTTTCTCATATTCCATCATTAAGACATAAATACTACCGAGGTTAATAACTTCTTCGTTACCATTTGCAAACAAAAGGAGGGTAAGGCCAACTAAGTAATTGGCAGCCGAATTAATCCAGAAACTATCTTCATGAGATTCTTTATTAAATAAAATCTCTTTATAAATCGAATTAAGCATTCTTAAACTTAAATCTTTTTTTCCTTCCTTGTATAACTTATATGGTAACCAGAGAATATTAAAACCATCGCTCTTTTCGGGTTCATTTAAATTAATAACTAAATTTTTATAACCATTATTTTCTAAAATGCTGCCAAAGGTATGGAAATATTCCTCCTTGCTATCAATAATTATTAAATTTTCTTTTTTATCTATTAGTTTTTTAATCTCATTAAACATATAACCAGTCGTTTTGCCCGAGCCACTTTTACCAACTATTAATGTATTATTCATTTTTTACCTCAATCTTTCTAATCTCTTTATCTCTTCTTTAACTTCACCGTTAATAACAATGTGATTGTTTTTAATCTTACTGCGCAGATAATCGAGTTTTCTAATTTTATTTTCTAAATTTTCTTGCTCAAGCATTAATTCTTCTTTTTTCTTTTGCATTAATGCCTCAGTATAATTATTTTTATTTTTCTTTATTTCCTCTAAACTAAAGCCAACTTCTTTTAAACTCAAAATTACTTCTAAATCATTAATCTGTTTTTCACTGTAATACCGATAGCCGCTAAATAAGTCAATTTCTTGTGGCTTAAACAGATTGATTTCGTCATAATATCTTAAAGTTTTGACTGGGACATTTACTAGTTTAGAAAATTCACCAATTTTATATAACATATTTGCCTTTATTATTGAAATACTCCTAATATCAATCCTAAAATAACAAGAATTAATAAAAGTAGAAAATACATTTCAACAGGAATACCATTATCGTAAGATTTACCATCACTTATGATACTATTAACTTTGTCGTTACTTCTTTTTTCATCTTTTTTATAATTAGAGCAACCTTGACAAGAACCGCATACATATTCTTTTAAGTATTCACAATAATATTCTTTGCCACCGCCGTTCCCTTCTTTATAATATTTTTCTTTTAAAAAAGCACATTGCCCACACATGAAAACTTCCCCTTTCGGGTACTAAGTTATCATTCCAGTTAACTGGAGAGTCAATGACTTTTTGAAAAAATATTTAAATTAAATTAAAATCGTCAATTTTATAAATTCCGTAATAGAAGACCATTTAAAAAGCATCTTTTAATAATTCATAAGCTTTTTCTTGACTGATTGTGCATGGTTTAATGTGAAAATTTGGTAGTAAGTGCATATGATAATGCTTTATAGCTTGACTAGTTCCAAAATTTACTCTCGTACTTAAAGCCTCCGCCTTAGCCTTATCCATTAAAACAGGAATCAATCTTTTAGCAACCTCATTAATATGAAGCAAAGTCTCATCATCAATTTCATTTAAATCCGCTATATGCTTCTTAGGTATCAAAAGGGTATGACAATCACTATCAGGATATAAATCTAAAATAGCAATAACTTTATCATCTTCATATATTTTTTTACAAGGTATTTCGCCTTTAATCATTTTACAAAATAAACATTCCATATCTTATCCTCCGATTTCATTATAGCACTATTTCTGGTCTGTTGGCCAATATATTAATTTGGGTTTTAGAGTTAATTCGAAGCTTTTGTCATAGTTAGCATTTTCTTTATTAATTTCTTTAACAATCTCTTTATCATTTTTAATATCAGCATTTCCTAAACTGTATGTTCCAAGTAGAGTATCGGCATTTTCCTTTAACCAGTCGTAGACGACCGATTTATCCTGAGAATAGTCCTGAAATTCACTATCACCATTAATTACTTTTTCAATATCGTGGATTAGAAATAACAAATTAGTTTGAACTAAGCCCTTTTGATGATAATAATTGTGAACTATTTCTAAAAGCTTATCACTGTTTTCCTTATTTTGATTTATAAGTTCATTTAAAAGATAGGCATCAAGTAAACTTTGACGATTAGATCTTGTAAGTTTGCTGGGAATTTGCTGTACTATAAAGGCTTTTTCATAATCTTCGTTATATAAGACACTAACAATATAAAGAACAGCAAAACCTTTCGAACCAATATAAACTTCATTAAAATTTTCTAATTTGACCTCTAAATTATTAACATCAGTAAATGAAAATCTAGCCTCATAAAAGATTCCTTTTAACTTAAAATAAACGATTAAATCTTGATTATTAAGAATAGCGTTACCAAATAATTCGAGGAGATTAGACCGATTTTGATAAAAATTTTCTGTTAATTTCCGTGCTAGTAGCCTAAAGAAATTACTATTAATTTTTACATTGCTAAAAGTCTTGGACGGGGTATCTAAAAGAGAGTAGATGTTTGCTTCTAAGGCACTAATACTTGATATATTTTGCAATTTTAAAATATTGTTAATGGAGCCAATTTTTTGATAACTTTCTTGGAGAAAACTTGTTACTGCTGCTGGTTTTAAGCCTAAATATTTTTGATCATAATATTTATCATCTATTGGTGTTACCTTATCTTTTAAAATGACTTTTTCTACTTCATAATTAATTGCACAATCACTATATAAATTAGAATCAGTAGCAATGCAAATTTCAAAAGTTAAAATATAACTAATAAAATGTTTTAAATCAATTGGTTTATCATTTAAAAACAAATAGTATTTTTCTTGAAAGAAAAATATATGAAAAAAATAGGTTTGATATTTATTAAAAACATCTAATTTCATACTTTGATTTTTACTTAAACATTGTTGTAATAATTTATAGATGGTCATTAGTTCTCCTTTTAATTTATATATTATTGTACCATAATCTTATATTACCGCCTACAATAAATTAAAAATTTACGACAATTTATTAGACCTACTAATCTAAAATTATCAGATTAAAAAATATAAATAAATAGAGAGTAATAAAAAAACAGTTGGCATTACACCAAATGTTATTTCAAATAATTTGTATCAACTTTGTCTACAGTTTGGATGGTGTCCTCATCATCAGTAAGTTCAATATAATCATCATCTAACTCTTCAACGGGAACTTTTATTTTTGTATCGCCAACAATTTCAATTCCTAATTCCTTCGTAATATTTAAATTAACAATGCCATCTTTGATACTAACATCACTAACGGTTGGTTGTTGAATACTTTTAACGATAACTTCATTTGAGCCGCTAGCCTCATCGACATTCATTTTCATAGTATCCGTATAACTAAACTTTTGAGTACTAACAGCGGTTTTACTGTCATTATCATAAGAATACCAGACATTAACATCAAAATTACCATTAACCAAAACTTTATTTCCTAAATTGGTGCCATTAAAAGTATGATTAATAACCCAGCAACCTAAAATTGTATTTGGCGTTTCCTCAGTTTGTAGTGTATAATTATTGGTACTATTTTTCTTTCCCTTAGCAATAATTGCTTTGGTAACAATTTCTTTATA
>CAKOMH010000079.1:0-4665 GCA_934096595.1 uncultured Bacilli bacterium
GTATAAAGTCTTAAAATCATCCCCAAGTACTTAAGTATTTTTAGCCAACTTATTTAGCCAACTTAAAAAGATGGGATTATAAACTCACCTAACCTGCTATAAATATTTTAGAAAAAGTGTTCCTGTATAACCACCAAGATTGCAAGAGTTTTCAACTACATTCAAAAATGTTTGCGCCCCATGACCACCGGCTTTCCAACAATGGATAGTAGCCCCATCGACATTGACACTACCAGAATCATAGAAAGTATCCGTAAATAAATTGACAACTCCCTCATTAATGGCCGCACTGAGAGTGGTGATTTTCATGGTCGAACCAGGTTCGTAAGTCATCCAAATAGGAAGATTTCTACTTAATACTTCTTGAGTATAAGTTTTATAGTCATTGGGATTATAACTTGGTCGACTAGCCATCGCTAGAATTTCTCCTGTCTTGGGATTCATTGCGATGGCTAAAGCATGTTCAGGGTCGTATTTACTTACAGCATTATCTAGTTCCCTTTCTACTGATTGTTGTAAATCTAAATCAATAGTTAAATAAACATTATTACCACTGACGGCTTCTTTATATTCTTCGGCTTTAGCTAATCTATTACCTTTGGCATCACTATAATACTTAATTGACCCACTGGTACCTGTCAGTTCTTTATCATATTTAAGTTCTAGACCTGACAAACCTTGATTATCAATACCAACATAACCTAAAACATGACTTAATAAATCATTATACGGATAATATCTTTTAGCTTCTTTAAGCAAGTAAACACCATCATAATTATAGCTGTTTATTTTATCGGCTATTTCAAAAGATAACTGGCGTCCTTCGGGATGGACTCTTTCAATCGAAGTTTTTTTACTAACATGTTTATACATTTCTTCATAAGAAACATTTAAAATTTCACTTAAAGTCTTAGCAACTTCTTCCTTATTTTTAATTTGATTAGGTACTAAATACAGGGAAGTTGTCGTGATATTACTAGCTAAAACTTTACCATTACGATCTAAGATAAGACCCCGATCAGGTGTTATAGGAAGGTTACGCTGCCATAAATCATTGGCCAAACTATTTAATTTCTGATATTGGAATACTTGAATATAAAAAACTTTTAAAATAACGGCTATTAAAAGTAAAGTAACAAATAATACTACTAATCTCATTCGAAAATGTTTATCTTGATAAAACACAAAATCACCCTAATTAATAATATTATAAGGATAAGAAAAAAAGTCTTTAAAATAATGGACTTTAGTTTTCAATATGGCATTTTTTGATTTTAAAGCTTTTTAATTTTCCAATAAACTAACTATTTTAAGTTAATTACTTATCAAAATGTAAATAATATTCGTTATACAATCGATTCTTTTCTATCTTATAAGCTACTTTAATATCATGTTCGGCATTATATTTTTCGGTTATACTTTTTAACTTGCTATCAAGTTTATCGGCACTTTTTAAACTTCTAAAACCATAAAGGTTTTCATCGATATAACCCATATAACAACTATTTTGGGGTACGGCTATTTTTCTATTTTCGTCTAAAAAATTCTCAGTATAAATAGTTTGACATTTATATCCTAATTTATCGGTGCCTAGATAAGCCCCACAAAGAAAGCCAAAAAGGACAAGTATATAAAGGGGCACAATATATGAAGATTTCTTTAAATTTTTTTTAATATCCTTATCATCTTTTAAAGTAGATTTTTCTTTTATTAAAACTACAAGATTATAGATTGAGAGAATAATTAAAAGGCAATACATAATCAAAATAATCCAAGAATAAACGCCAAGATTTTCCAATAGACAAGCAAATATGCCATCACCAAAAGTATTATTACCAATAGCTAGACTTTGAAGAAAAGCAGCCGTTAATAATAGTACACTACTTAATATCTCAATAAGGCCAGATTCCGTCTTTCCCTTCCTTATTAAATAAGCTCCAAGACTAGAAGTAGCAAGGGTAATTAAAATAAAAACTGTTTCAATAATAATTATAGCTAATGTATTCATATAGACACCTCTTCTTACCTAAGATTATACAGATAATTTTTTAATAGTCAATTAAAATTTTCACTAAATATTATTAATTTTTAGATAAACAATAAAAGGCCAATAAAAATAACAATGGCACCACCTAAAATGATAGTTTTATAATTAAATTTGCTTTCTTTTTCTTTAGAATTATTTTCATTAGAATAACTAGCATTTCTATCTTTTTCTAACTCTTCATCTTCTTTATTTTCGGTACTCATACTTTCTCTAATTATTTCTATATTATAAATCTTATCTTCTTTATCTTTAGTCGTTACTAGGACTTCATATTTATTAGAACCAATTTCTAAATTCTTACTACCTAAACCACTAATTATAGCGTTTTTATCACCTTCGGCTAAAATGTTAACTTTATCGATTTCGTTAGCAACTTTTAAAGTATAAGTATCTTTATCTTCTTGAAAATTAAGTTTATAATTTTCAACCTTTAAATTTTTTAGTTTACTAACTTTTTTAGAGTCATTGGTCTTGGAAGAACTATTAGTGGAATTAGTACTACTAGCATTAGAATTGTTATTTTCTTTAGGATTATTTTTAGCATTAGAATTTTCCTTAGAATTATTCTTATCATTAAGAGAAGTATTAGTCTCAGTTACATTATTAATTTTTTCATCTAAATAGATATAACCAACAATATTATCATTTTTTAGATTTAAAGAACGATTTAGAACAATACCTGTTTGATTTACTGCTACATATTTTTCCGTACAAACTAGTTCTGATTCGCTATCATTATAATAGAAGCAGACATTATTTTCATTACATCTCCCCTCTTTTTTAGGAGCACATATTTGACGAAGTTCAGTTTGGCTAGCCGTTTTAACTACGATACTATCAGTATTTATTTGCCAAACTAGGCCAGCATAAGTAACACCATCTTTTTTCCAGATAACAATACTATTCTTTTTAGGGGTTGTATTCGTTTTATAACCCGATTTCTTAGCTTGATTTAACCATTTATCAGGGCTTCCCCAATTAGGTAATTTTATTCCATAATTAGTATTAATGCGTTCCCAGATATACCAAGTAGAACTTATTACTTCTATATCATTTACTGTTTCTTTATTATTATAGGGGTTAGCATAAACTATAGTAATATTTATTAAAATAATAAAAATTAAGAATTTAATATACTTCATAAAGCCTCACTTATCTTATATAAAGTATAACATTAATATTTTATTAAGTAAATTTAGTTTTTCTTCCCACCCTCCACGCCCTAATTAGTATTATTCTAAAATTTATTATATTTATTCATCTATACTTATTAAAGTTATTCTGGCATAACCATTACCTGAGTTTCCCGTTATCACAGAGTTATCTGAATGTGATGGCATACCTATTTGTTCTTCCTTTTTGTCAGTCCATCTATAGCCCTCACCATCTATCATTAAAGTATTAGTAAAGTATAGTCCTGAATAATGAATACTTTGTCCAGTATGAATTATATTATTTTCAGTACTTTCTTCTTTTATAGCATCACAACCATTATGTCCAGAAATAAAGGAAGAACCGCCGGCACCACCTGTCCAAGAAGCAGAATTTCCTCCGTAATAGCCACCACCGCCACCAGCTGTAACTTCATTTACTCCTTTTCCAAAATATGGGCCAGAAGTTTGAGAAGATGGATATATAGTTGGAGCAACAGAACCAGTTGTGGGATCGTTAGCATTAGTCTTTCCAATATATGAAACAAGACCACCAGCAGCACCACCAATCGCACTATAGTACTCAGTATACCAATTGGCTCCGCCGCCGCCAGCCGCCACCATAATTCTTGACTTTAAAGAATCAAAGTTGTCCCAATCAGCATTTTCAATTCTTATATCAGTAGCGCCACCACCACCACAAAAATTACGATTAGGCCAATTTTCACCACCAGCTGCGCCTCCACCGTTATAACCTATAAATGTCCAACCAGCTGTCCCCTCTTTGCAAATGTTTGTTCCACCAACATATACATATAAATTGGTACCTTTATTTAACTTTATAAGGCCACTAGTATATCCGCCATTGCCGCCATGATATCTATCATCATAAGAAGCGCCAACAGCTCCCCAAAGTTCTACTTTATAGGTTCCATCAATTGGTACCGTAAAAGTTTGGGTTGAAGCAATGTAATCGTAGTCAAATACTGTTTGACCAGAATAGAAGTATAAATTACATTTTACTTTCTTATTTAAATTGCTTATTAATAAGCCCCAATCATCATTATCCCATGTTACTTTAGTAGTAGTATCATCACAAACAGCCTTTTGAAACATAGCACTTCCTTTAGAAGGTATCTCTTCATTAAGTTCATTATTTACATATACTCCTATAATATCATCAGTTGGTAAATACTTATTTTTTTTATTTAAATATATAAAAACTGAAATTAATAAAACAAATATTATAATTAAACCAAAACTTCTTTTTTTCATCTCAAAATCTCCTAAAAGTCCATAATTTCAAGTTCATAGAGTTAGATACTCTATGAAAAAAGGCTTATAAAGTCAGTAAACACCTAGGTTTTAAATTTTTTGACCAGAAATTTTGACCATAATATTATTTATTTATTTGACTAAAAAATATCGTTTAAAGTAAGGTAATTGCTGTATTTTCAACAATTTTAT
>CAKOMH010000080.1:0-4655 GCA_934096595.1 uncultured Bacilli bacterium
AGATAACTATAAAGAGCTAATTCGTAATACGGAACTTGCAGAAGCTAGGGAAGAAGCTGAAGAGCGTGGTCTTGAAATAGGAATTAAAAAAGGAATTAAACAGGGAATCAAACAAGGAATAGAAGAAGGAATGGAAAAGGGAATCGAAAAAGGAATAATTCAAGGTTCGAAGGCTGCAACCATAGATTTAACTAAAAATGCTATAAATATTGGTTTAGATGCAAAAACAATATCTAAATTAACTGGCTTATCAATTAAAGAAATAGAAAGCTTAAAATAATGCACAGAAACTAAAATATGTTTATATTAATTAAGCAAGATCGTTAAAAGAGGGTTAAATGAGATTATGAGTAAAGAAGAAACTGAAAAGATTGTGGCAAAAGCCAAAGAATTATCAAGTGAATATATTAGAATGTTTGAAAATAGTGAAGAAGATAACTATAAGGAATTAATTCGTAATACAAAACTTGCAGAAGCTAGAAAATAAGCTTATGAGCACTGTCTTGAAAAGGGTTTTAAGGCTGCAACCATAGATTTAACTAAAAATGCTATAAATGTTGGTTTAGATGCAAAAACAATATCTAAATTAACTGGCTTATCAATTAAAGAAATAGAAAGCTTAAAATAAAAAAATAGGAGTTTAGACTTAATCAATCTAGACTTCTTTTTAATATCGATAATAATAAAAAAAACTTCCAATCTGATAAAAATCTGGTACAATGATATTATGAGTATAATTGACAACCAAAATAATGGAAAATAAATTTAGATTATTGTCCCAAACCGAGAGAGCATTAGCCTATCTAAATCGGCTTTTACCAAATGTTCCTAAGAAAGCTTCCAATCTCAAAAGACATATTGAAGAATGCCAATATGATATGATGGAAAATATCTTTGCCTACAATTTGCAAAGGACGAATCGTGTTAAAGAAAAACATCTCTATGATTACATAGTAAAGTTATCCATGTATGATTACTATGCAAGAGAATTGTATCATAAAAAATATATCAGTTCTCATCAATTAGAATGTTTATCAAATATAATAATAGAAGCGAGAAAGATAGCTTATGGCATCATCAGAAGTTCTGAATCTAAAGAACAAAACTAATCTTTATGATTCAATTGTAAATATCCCATATATTGAAAATATGTATTATGAAGTTAGATTAAAAACCAAACATCGTAGTAAAATTGTTAACTTTGAAACCTATTATATGAGTAATATCATAAATATTTATGAAACCTTAAAAACTAAGGCTTATCATCATAGTAACTATAATGTTTTCTTAGTAAAAGAACCAAAATATCGTATTATAATGAGTGAAAATATCTTTGATAAAGTCGTTAACCATTTAATAAGTGAATATATCTTATTACCCTTAATTGAACCTCGTCTTATTCCTATGAATGTGGCAACCAGAAGAAATAAAGGCCTTAAATTAGGACTATCTTATACTAAAGACTATATTAATCATTTAAAAAGAAAATATGATAATTTCTATATATTAAAATGTGATATTCATAAATACTTTTATAGTATTAGTCATGAAAAATTAATTGAAAAACTGCGTAATATTTTACCCGATGAAGAAGTAATAGAGGTAATTAAGAGTATTTTAACTTCAACTTATCAAAATAATACTAATAGTCAAATAAAAAGATTAGTTGATCGTGAAAAAGAAATCTTAAGAAAAGCTAATAATCCTTATATGAAAAAAAGATTTGAAGAACTAAGTACTATTCCTTATTATCAAGAAGGAAGGGGTTTACCAATAGGTAATATGACTAGTCAACTATTTGCTATTTATTATTTAAATGACTTAGACCATTTTATTAAAGAACAACTACATATTAAATACTATATTCGTTATATGGATGATTTTATTCTAATGCATCCTGATAGAGAATATTTAAAATATTGTTTAGAAGAAATTAGAAAAAAGGTAGCTGCTGAAGAATTAAAATTAAATCAAAAAACTAAAATAATATCGATGAAAGATGGTCTTAATTTCTTAGGATATCGCTTTGTTTTAAAAAATAAAAAACTATTAGTACTTATTAATAGTCAAACGAAAAGAAGAATCACCCATAAACTAAATAAATTAGAAAAGAATCCTAAGGAAAACTATACTAGTGTCTTAGCTAGTTATAAAGGCTATCTAAGTAATTGTTGTAGTGGTTCATTTATTAGAAAACATCCTTGGTTTAAAGGAATGGATATGAAAGTTAAAAAGAAAAAAGATGAAGTAATAGTTATTTACGATTAAGGAGTAGATTATGTTTATAAAATTATATAAAAATGATGGAAAATTTATAATTTGTTATAATGAAGATGCTTATATTTTACATAGTATTTTTAATTATAAACTAGTAGGAGAGGGTAAAAACGATAAATTGGGATTTCCTAGTACTATAATAGATAAAATAATAGAAAAGTTAGAAGAATTATCGATTAATTATCAAATATATTATAAAAAAGATTTAGAAGTATCTAAAGATTTTCAAGAAAATAATACTTATCAAAAGTATTTAAATGAAGGTTTATTACAAGTAGAAATAGATAAAAAAGTTGATTTAATAAAATATAAATTAAATAGATTAAGTTTAGAAGAAGTTAATAAACAATTAGAAAATATCTTAGATGTCTTAAGATAATAAAATTTTAAACGGAAAATTTACTTTAAATAAGATTTACTTTTTGGGGATTATGTGTTATTTTAGTAATAGATAAAATAGAGGAGTATTAAAGTGTTATGAATGATAAGAGAATTAAAAAAAATACACCTAATAAATATCATGTTTTAATGTTGATTTTAACATGCTGTGTTATTGGGCTTGCAACCGTGGGGGTTTCTTATGCTTATTGGCGTTTTACTTATATTGCTGATAAAGCAAATACGGCAACATCAGGATGTTTTAATATTGAACTTACTGATCAAAAAGATGAAATTAACTTAACTAATGCTTATCCAATAACTGATGCCGAAGGGTTAAAATTAAAACCATTTAGTTTTACTTTAAGGAATAGTTGTTCGATTTTTGCTCATTATTATGTTAATTTAGAAATGTTAGAAGGTACAACTTTAAATAGTAAATGGGTTGCTACTAAGGTAAATAGTGATGCGATTACTACATTAGATAAATATAAAACAGCGACAACAACTATGACGGGATCAACGGAGGCTAGAACGATTGCCGAAGGTTATTTGGGCGCTGATGATACAGTTGATTATACAGTATCTTTCTGGATGGATGAAGATGCGACGATTAATGATGATGTAATGAATAAAATCTTCAAATCAAAAGTAGTTATTGTATCAGAACCCGGTAATTATAGTCCGGTATCGGCTGGTTATAATAAGTTAGGAGAGGCAATTTTAGCTAATGAATATCAAACAACACCTGCTATAGCTAAAACGAAGATTGCTGCAAAACAAACTGTTGATGTAACTAATACAGCACCTGTAATAAAATGGGTTGAAAAAACGGGAGGTTCATCTACAAGACAAGTAATAAAACCAACAGCAGAGGCTATAAGTTCGGTAACTCAATTAAGTAATTTAAATGCAAATGAACAATATATGTATATATGTACAACCAAATCATTTAATAGTGAAAATGCTAGATATTCATTAGGAAATTGTTCTTTAAAAGATCCGACAACTTTAGATTACAGTGGTGATACTAAGTATTATTATTCGACAGAATATATGGCATATAACCAGACTAATTCCAAATTGTATGTGGCAAGAAATGCTGGTGATATAACAGTATTTCAAGTTACTGGAGCGACAAAAACTACAAGTACGCAAACTACAAGCGGAATTACATATGCAACTAATGTTTATAATCTATCTTGTATTACTTTAACAGAAACAGAGTTAGAAACTGACAAATCTGATAAAGGATTATATCAAGGTACAGACGATTATGGTACAACTTACTATTATCGTGGAAATGTAAAAAATAACATTGTTTCCTTTGCTGGATTTTATTGGCAAATAGTGAGAATAAATGGTGATGGCTCAATAAGATTAATGTATGATGGAACAGTAAAGAATGCCACTGGTGGAAATCAAACCATTGGAAATTCACAGTTTAATAGCAAATATAACGACCCAGCATATGTAGGGTATATGTATGGCAATCCCGATGGCACAACATTTGATGAAGTACATACAAATACAACATCATCAACGATTAAAACAAAAGTAGAAAATTGGTATAAAACAAACATTGTGGACAAAGGATATAATGGTTATGTATCAAATGCTGTAGGTTTCTGTGGAGATAGAACATTGACAGGTGGTGATGGTATTAGTACTTCCATTTATAGTTATTTTGGAGCATACGGAAGATATGAAAAAAATACAGCTCAATTTACCTGTCCAAATAAAGAGAGGGATTTATATACAACAACCGATTCAAGTATAGGCAATAAAGCTTTAACATATCCAGTTGGTCTAATTACATATGACGAATTAGTGTTTGCCGGTATGGATAATAGACATATAAATAAATTATCATGGGCTTATTCTACTCAGCATTATTGGACCATGTCCCCTTCTTACTTTGATGCGGCATGGGGCGATGCTCGTGAGTGGATGCAGTATAGCGCTGGCTACTTGAGCGATTGGGGTGTTAACAACACTCT
>CAKOMH010000081.1:0-4540 GCA_934096595.1 uncultured Bacilli bacterium
TTACTTAAATCGTTTATCTGTGCAATTTGCGATAAAACGCTATTGGAAATGGTATGGGAAATATTAATGTAATTGGTTAAAGTTTTAATTAATTTTCTTTTTAAAGCAGTTTCGGAAACGATATCATTTTTAATATTAGTAAGACCCGAGGTTATAGCCATAATAATATTTTTATTATCTTCTAAGCGACGATACTCATCAATCTTGACACGAGTGGTGCCAATTACGGTTAAACGAACATTGCCATTTGGTAAATCAATTGTATTTTTAATAGAACCAACGACCCCAATATTGGGTAAATCGTTAATACTTGGTTCTTCTTCTAAAGTATCCCTAGGACAAACTAAAAGTAAATTACCATTATGATGCTTATTAGATACTGTTACTAAAATATCGTCTTTTCTCGTTTCTACTTTAATCTCTTGATTAGGAAGAATGATTAAGTCTTTTAGAATCATCACAGGTAGATAATTATTCATATAACCACATCCATTTATAACTAAACTCTATAGTACCAATTTAAAGGCGGTTTTACAAGTTTTTTTAGATGATTTTTTGCTAAATTTAAGAAGAGTTTAAATCCCATAAAATTTGGTCTTAATTCTGGGTTCCATTCACTATAATTTACATCAGACTTAAAAATCAAAATTTAATATTTACTTAACCTTTATAATTAACAATAATTTTTAAGCTCTCCTTAAGTTTTAATCATAGGGATAAGAATAAAACTAACCCCTATATAAATAATGAAAAAATTCCTATGACTTATTGTTTTTTATGTATATAGATATTACCCTATTTTCTTACTACATGCAATATTTTCATGATACTTTTTGCCTTTTTTCAAGTAATTTTAATTATTGCAAACTTAATATTTTTTATATACTTACAAGTTTTACTATTTATAAGTTATTTCACATAAAATTCATGGTAAATTAAAGACTTTTATGGTAAAATTTAATTATGGAGGTTAGATATTTATGAAATTAAATATTAGAGGAAAAAATTTGAGTGTTACACCTGCAATCAAGGAGTATATTGAAAAAAAATTAAGTAAATTAGACAAATACTTCAAAGATGGGGATAATACTACTTCCAATGTTATTATCAAGACAAGAGGTAATAAGGATGTTATCGAGGTAACTATCATAAAAGATGCAACTGTTATTAGAGCCGAGGTTATGGATAACGATTTATATACTGCTATTGACTTGGTAGTAGAAAAATTAGAAAGGCAAATAAGAAAAAACAAAGAAAAATACAATACAATAAGAGCCAAAAAGAATAAAGATTTAGAAAGTATTTTTGAAGATTTTGTAGGCGATAAAGAAGATAAAGAGCCAACTGTTGTTAAAAGAAAAACAATCGATACTTCTAAACCAATGGATATTAATGAGGCTATCTTACAAATGGAATTTGTTTCTCATGACTTCTTTATTTTTAAAGATAGTAAAACCGAACAAATATGTGTTTTATATAAAAGATGTGACGGCGACTACGGCGTTATTGAAGTTAAATAGTAAATTTAAAAGGTTATTGACCTAAATATAGATATTTTAAAAGAGTGATTTTATCTTCACTCTTTTTCATTTTTAAATTGTTCTTATTTAGTTAAATTTAATTTAGGAGATTTCTCCTGACTTTCCTTTAAATATGATTCATAAGCCTCAAGCGGATTAACATTAGGAATCCCATCAAAAGTAATTGTATTCCAACTAATATGCATTTGGGATATAAATTTAGCAACAATCCCAGTGGCATAATCCGTACAATAACTACTAAAATAAGCAAGACAGTATCTTAAACTTTCTCTTTGAATCTCGCTAGGACTACTTGCTTCTAAAACACAAATATATTTGGGCATATTTTTTACTCCTTCCATCGAAGGTGAATTTAATATAACTGTATAACCCATCATATTAAAAAAATAAGCAACATTAAAAGGACTTATTTTATTTTCAGGGACATTACCCTCATCAATATGCGCGGCAATCTCATTATTAGGATACAAAAAACTGGCAATTTCTAAAAGATAGTCCCTGTGTCTCAAAGGACCATCAATAATACCATTGACATAAACTTTACCCATTTTATCTATAACAAATACTTTCGTATTAATAAACTTATCTCTATTTTCTTTTTCATCATTAAAATTTACTACTTCCATACTACTACTCACTTTCACTACAATACACTTTGATTATATAAATAAATTTTAGAAATTTCCAGACTTTAAGGACAATTTTTTTAAATTTTTTATGGGAAACTTAAAGATAATTCTATAAACCCATATAATTTTATGATATTATTAATTACGGAGATGGTATTATGCAAAAGAAAAAAAATATAATTTTAGGAGTTTTAGTATGTATTTTAGTAATTTTAGTATGTACTTTACTATTGGTAATAGGAAAAAAATATAATCCTAGTAAATCAGAATATGAAAGTATATTAAACATCGATTTAACCGGATTGAAAGAAAAAATTGATAATAAAGAGAAATTTGTCTTAGTTATAACCCAGACTGGTTGCTCACATTGTATGGCTTATTTACCGGTTTTAGATGAGATTGGTAAAGATTATAAATTGACTTTTTATGATATTAACATGACTAATTTATCCGATGAAGAAAAAACAGAATTTAATAAATTAGTGCGTATTAGTGGAACCCCAACTACGATCTTTTATACCGATGGCGAAGAAGAATCAACAACTAGTCGTTTAGTTGGCGAAAAAACTAAAGAAAAAATTATTAATCGTTTAAAAAGTGAGGGCTATATAAATGAGTAAAAGAATCCTAGAGTTTGGTAAGGGGGTATTGGGGATTTTTCTCTTTTTTGCTATTCAGATTGGTTTTCAAATAGTTTTTTATGATATTTTTGTTCAGAAAAATTTTCTTGTTAACAATATTCTGTTACTTATTATGGAATTTGTTTTAATGGGTATTTTAATTTTGATGAATAGAAAAAAACTTAAAAATGATTATGCTGATTTTAATGAAAATCATAAAAATTATTTAAAATACGGCTTTAAATTATGGTTTATTGGTTTAATTGTCATGATGATTAGTAATGGTATTATTGCTGGTATGACGGGAGGCCTTGCTAGTAATGAAGAAGCTAATCGTCAATTAATGTTACAATATCCCATTTATATGGTTATTTCAACAATGATGTTGGCTCCTTTTATTGAAGAGTTAACATTCCGTGGTAATTTTAAGGAAGCATTTAAAAGCAAAAAAGTTTTTATCTTATTTACGGCTTTTGTCTTTGCTAGCGTTCATGTTTTAAATGGTATTACTAATCCCCTAGAACTACTCTACTACATTCCTTATGGGGCTTTATCAGTTGCTTTTGGTAAAATTTATATGGAAACAGATAATATTTATACAACTATGGTAATTCATTCAGTCCATAATAGTTTAAGTATTATTTTATTAGTCATTGCGTATTTAGCAGGTTAAGGATATTATTTAGGAATAGTTATGAAAAAAGAAGATAAAAAGAAAATTAAAAAAACTAAACTTAATGAAGAAAAATTAGATGACATTTTAGATGACGATAAGAAAATTGATGAAGAGTTTACCGATGTTGATACACATCACTCTTTTAAAATTATTAAAAATTTATTTATTATTTTTATTTTGTTAGTTATATTTGTAAGATTTTACGGTGTATCACAAGTTGTTACTAAGGAATATAGTATTATTTCCGAGGAAATCCCTAAGGGTTTTGATGGTATGAAAATAATCCAGATAAGTGATATTCACTATGGAACAACAATTAATGAATCTAGCCTTAAGAAAATGGTAAATAAAGTTAACCAACTAAAACCTGATATTATTGTTTTTACTGGTGATTTAATTGCCAAAGGAATTAATCCTACGGATAAAATTAAAGCTGAAATAGCAGTCAATTTAAGTAAATTAAAAGCCACCATCGGTAAATATGCGATTGCCAGTAATGAGGATTTAGAAAGTGATAGTTTCTCGGATTTAATTACTAATAGTGGTTTTACTCTTTTAAATAATGAGGCTAAATTAATCTATAATAATGATGATGAACCTATCGAATTAGTTGGTATTAGTGATATCAATAGTAAAATTGAACTTACAGATAATTATAAAATAGCCTTAATCCATAAACCCGATGATTTTGATAATATTAAAAATGATAATTATAATATAGTCATGGCAGGTCATAATCACGGTGGTATTATTAGACTTCCCTTTCTAGGTGGACTTATAAATATAGAAGGCGCTAAAAAATACCATAATGATTATTATGAAATCTATAATACAAAATTATATGTTTCAAGCGGACTAGGAACTAGTAATATAAATTTTAGAATGTTTAATCAACCATCAATTAACTTATATCGCTTTTATAAAAACTAAAACTTAAAAAGACCAAGACGGTCTTTTTATTTTTCAATAATTCAAGATTTCTTACTATGGATATTTGCTTCTGTTTCAGAATAAGTGGCAATATATTGATTAATTAGTTCATGTT
Organism: uncultured Bacilli bacterium; assembly: GCA_934096595.1. GTDB lineage: Bacteria > Bacillota_I > Bacilli_A > RF39 > UBA660 > CAG-605. The sequence continues at coordinate 4,512 of CAKOMH010000081.1, forward strand.
TTTGATTGTCAATCACATATCTAGCAAAC
>CAKOMH010000082.1:0-4526 GCA_934096595.1 uncultured Bacilli bacterium
CGATAAAGCTTTCTTTGAAGATTGTTTGTATGAATATGCTTCTAAAGTTATTCCTTTAATTAAGAAAGACTATGCCATTTATTTAAATGAAGAGGCTATCAAAAGATTAGATTCTTATATAACTGAGCGTAAAATAAAAGTAAAAAGTTTTGAAGAAATGGCTACTACAGGTAGAAATGGCACTAAAGCAGGAGGTCAAGCTCACACCGATGGCACAATAGACATGCTACTTCCAGAGACCGATATTATAGTTGCTACTAGACGGTCTTTAAACGGTTTGCTTCATGAGTTATTTCATCAAACACATAGATGGCGAGTTGGCGTTGACTTAAATTATGCAGTTGATGGTGAACTTATTGCTGGTAAAAATTATGCAGGATTTATGTTTGAAGAAGGGCTTACTGATAAATGCACTATGGACTTTGCAAGAAAACACAAACTATTTAGTCAGCCTAATTATGCTTATAATATTTACATATCCTTAGTTGATAAAGTCGAAAAGGCTTTAAATATATCTAACGGTGAATTATTTAACACTGATTATCGTCAAGTTTTAAATAAAATTGATAAAACAGGTGAACTCTTAAAACAATATGAACTTACTGAACTCTTTAGATATACATCTCTTTATCAAAAGACCAAAACTAATACCGTAACATTTGAGTATGATGGCAAAACTTATGCTCCAGAATATGTCTTATCACCTCAAGAAAGAATAAAACAGCAACATCAAGAAGAAAAGAAAATTGCTCCTGCAAAAACTACTAAGGATAAAATAGCTGAAATTCAAAAGCGAAAAAACTTACTTGGACAGTATGCCGTGATTTTACAAGAAATAAAAAGAAGAAAAGAATTAGAAAATAACAGTTTATCAAAGGATAATCAAACTAAAAGTAGAGGTGTAATTGATACATTTACTTGTATTCTTTTTACTCTAGCTATATCAATATTAACTTTTGCAATAACTTACTTTCTTCTTAGTAAACACTTTTGAAAAAAACTTGAAATTGGGAGATTTTTCTGCCATTTTTATTTTTAAAAAGTTTAATCATATGCTATAATACTTTTTGATTGATAAGAAAAAGAAAAGAGTGGTGTAATGAATATATTTTATCCCGATATATATGCGAAAAATATTTTTGAAATAGATTATGAAAAATTAAAAAATAAAGGTATAAAGTGTTTAGTTTTTGACCTTGATAATACCTTGGTACCAGTAAAATCCAGTGTTGCCGATGAAAGAGTAAAAGAATTATTTGCTACTTTAAAAAAGCAAAAATTTATAATTATTTTGATGAGCAATTCTTTAAAGAAAAGGGTAGAAGTATTTAAAAAAGATTTAAAAGTACCATGTTTTTCTTTTTCAATGAAACCATTAAAGAAAAATTATAAAAAACTTATTAAGGAATATAACTTTGATATGAGTGAGGTAGCTTGTATTGGCGATCAAATAATGACTGATGTTTGGGGCGCTAATAAAATGGGATTTACTTCTATTTTCTTAGATAAATTAAATAAAGAAGATTTTAAATGGACGAAATTAAATCGGGTAGTAGAAGAAATTATCTTAAGACATTTTCAGCGTCAAAAAAGATTTATGAAAGGAGCTTATTATGACTAAAAGATGTATTGGCTGCGGAGCTGTTTTGCAAAATACCGATAAAAAGAAAAATGGCTATACTCCTAAACTAGAAAATAAATACTGTATGCGTTGTTTTCGCCTTACTAATTATAATGACTTAACGGAAACAGAAACGGAAAAAGATAACGATAAAATAATAACTGTTATAAATAACTCATCGACTTTTAGTTTCTTTTTAATTGATGCTACTAACATAACTAAGGAAGCCGTAAGTATATATCAAAATATTAAGACTAGAAAATGCTTACTTCTTACTAAGATAGACCTTTTACCCGCTAATATTACCGTTAATAATTACATTAATAAATTTAAAAATATCTATAATATTAAAGAAGAAGTTTATTTCTTAAGCTCTACTAAAAAAGTAAATGTCAGTAAGATACTTAAAATAATGGATAGTTTGAATTTAAAAAAAGCTTACATTTTAGGTTGCACTAATGCTGGTAAATCAACTTTAATTAATACCATGTTAAACAATAAAACTATTACAACAAGTAGAATTCCTAATACGACTCTTGATTTTATTAATCTTTATATCGAAGATAAAATATTAACCGATACCCCAGGGTTCGTAACGACTACCACCCCATTTATTACGGATAAAAAGTATTATAAAAAAATCGATTATAAAGAAAGAATTAAACCAATAACTTATCAAACTAAAGAAACAACAAGTCTTGTTTTAGAAGAAAATTATCGCATTTCTAACTTTGACTTAAATAGTGTTACTACTTATTTTAATAATAATATTTTAGTTAAAAGAGATTTTAAATCTAATGAAGACTATTTTGAGACAAAAATAATGGCTAATACTGATATCATTATTAAAGACTTAGGTTTTATTAATGTAAAGAGACCATGTACCCTAAAAATTAGTAAAAATCTTGAAAATTTGGTTGAATTTAGACCATCTTTAATTGGAGGAGACAATGCCTAAGATTCATGTAATGAGTGATAACCTAGCCAATAAAATAGCAGCCGGAGAAGTTGTTGAACGCTCCTCGTCAGTCGTTAAAGAATTAGTCGAAAATGCTATCGATGCTGGTAGTTCTATTATTACAATTGATCTTATAAATGGTGGGTTAAATGGTATTACCATTACGGATAATGGTTGTGGTATGGAACATGATGATGCTCTTCTTTCCTTTCAAAGACACGCTACTTCCAAATTATTAAGAGAAGATGACTTGTTTTTTATTTCCACCCTTGGTTTTCGTGGTGAGGCCTTACCGTCTATTGCTTCTGTTTCTGAGGTTGACTTAGTAACTTGCGCTAAAACTATTGGTACTCATTTGCACATTAAAGGCGGAAAATTAGAAATAGATGAACCTGCTGATAAAAGAGTAGGGACTAGAATTAGCATTAAAAATCTTTTTTTTAATACTCCCGCGCGTCTTAAATATTTAAAAAGTGAGCCAACCGAGCTGGCTAGTTGTGTTTCTTACATTGAAAAAATTGCTCTTTCTTATCCTAAAATTAAATTTACACTTAATAATAATGAACGGGCAGTTGTTAAAACAAGCGGTTCGGGTAATTTGAAAAAAACTATTCATGAAATATATGGCTTGCAAGTATCATCAAAATTAATTGAAATTAAAAATAGCAATGATGACTATGATATTAGAGGTTTTATTTGTAAACCGGAAATCCTAAAATCTAATCGTTATCATATGACTACTATTGTTAACGGTCGAGTTATTCGCAACAACGATTTAAATCGAGCTATTAATGATGCTTATTATACTTATAAACCAGATAGTAAATATCCAATTGTTGTTATAAATATTGAAACTGACCCCACTTTGATAGATGTTAATATTCACCCCACTAAACAAGATATTAAATTTAGTAAGCAAGATCAACTTTATAATTTAATAACTAAAACTATTAAAGACGCCTTGTACCAAAACTTATTGTTACCTAGTGCGATGGAAAGACTAAAAGCCACTAATGATATTATTTCTAAAGAGGAAATCAATTCAATTATTGAAGATAAAATAACTCTTGAAAATAAAAGTACTATGGATAATACTTCTAATAACGATTCCTTACTGCAAGCTAATACCTTGCCAGCTCAGGGAGAATTTAATTTTAGCGTTTTTGAAGATACAGTCGATTATAACGCGAAAGAAAAAATAAAAGAAAATTCAGAAATTGATAGTCAACAACAACCTGAAAATAAAATAAAGTCCTTAAATTTACACCCAATTGGAGCCATCAATTTAACTTTCATTGTGGCTCAAGGTGATGATGGATTGTATTTAATTGACCAGCATGCTGCCCATGAACGCATTAATTATGAAAAAGTTTTAAAATATTTTCAAGAAGAAAAGATTATTACCACTCCTCTTTTAGTGCCTCTACCTATTGAACTTACGCCAACTGAATTTATTTTAGTTCAAAAAAATCTAGAATTGTTAAAAAGTATGGGTTTTGTTTTAGAAGAGTTTGGTTTAAATACTTTTGTTTTTAAAGAGCATCCAATTTGGTTTAAGGAAGGATTTGAAGAAGAAGGATTGCGACGAGTAATTGATATGATTATTAAAAGTGGGGCTAACTTTGATGTTATAAAATTTCGCGACCGAGCAGCAGCTATGCTTGCCTGTAAAATGTCAATTAAAGCCAATATGAGTATTTCTCTAGAAGTAATGCAACACTTACTAGACGACTTAGCACTTTGTGATAATCCCTACAACTGTGCTCATGGTAGACCTACAATTATTAATTTTAGTAGTTATGATTTAAATAGAATGTTTAAACGCATCATGAATTAGTGAAACTGAAAATAATAAATATGGAAAAGAAAGGAACACTTTGGTGTTAGGGTAATAAAAATGATTATTTGTATAACAGGACCAACAGCGGTAGGCAAGACAGCTTTATC
>CAKOMH010000083.1:0-4412 GCA_934096595.1 uncultured Bacilli bacterium
CTTGATAGTTATTAACATTTAAAACCACATTAGGATAGATTTTTAATTGTTGATAAGTATGTTTACAAACTATCATTTGTAGAGCTTTAAGAGTACGACCGTCTTTACCAATTAAAATCGCGTTATTGTTAGAATCCATATTAATAATAATTTGGTCATTATTAAATTTAGCTGATATTTTTACTTCTAAGTGCATGTTTTTTAATAACTCATCTAGATAGTTAATAACAAAAGCTGATATTTCTTCTAAGTTGTTAACAGAGTTATCAACAGCATTTTTTACTTCTTCTTCCATACTATCTTGCTTCCTTCATTTTTTTAAGTACAAAATTTTGAACGATACCAAATACATTGTTAACAATCCAGTAAAGTGCTAGGGCAGTTGGCAATGAAAGTGATGCCATTAAAATCATAAACATCATGATATAAGTCATAGTTTTAGTTTGACGCATCATATCAGAATTACCGTCTTGAGGTTGGCTCGCCATAGCTTGTTTAAATGAGAAGAATGTACTTAAAGCAATAATAACAAGTAAAATTAGATAAATGTAATTGCCATTTGCAAGAGCTTTGCTTGGAGTCATTCCTAAATTCATGTTCCATAAAGTACCTTCAAAAATGGCTGGAACTCTGTTGATTGCTTCTAAAAACGCAAATAACAATGGAAGTTGAATTAAAGAAGTTAGACAGCTACTTGCAGGATTGATGTTATATTTACGATAAATTAACATCATTTCTTGAGATTTTTGCATCATAGCTTCATTATCAGTACGATTAGCGTATTTTTGTTCTAACTTATTTAATTCTTTACTAGCTTTTTTCATATTTTCTGATTGAGCCATTGTATTTTTAGTTAGAGGAATTAAAATAATACGAATTAATAAACTAATAATAATTACTGATAAACCATAATTGTTAACAATTTCTCCTAATTTTAGGATTAACCAAGCAAGAGGTTTAACAAAAATACTTTCCCATAAACTTTGATACTTGATATCCGTAGGTTTAAATTCTTCACATGAAGGTAAATCATCTAATTTAGTTGTTAATTTATCATCATATTTTTTATAAACATCAAGTAAATCGTCGGTAGTAGGCTTACATAAGATGTTGGAAGTTAAGGTTTGACCAGTTGTTTCATTAATAACTTGTCTTTTGTCATCATCTTTAACATACTTTGTACAACCCACTGTTAGGAAAACCATAAGGGTTAGTATTCCAATTTTAATTTTTTTGTTCATTTAATCTCCTTTATTAAACTTGCAAAACTAGTTTCCATTTCTTGAAAAGAAACATTTTTACAAGTGTTCTTTATCATTATAATATATTTAACTGAATTTTTGAATTCTTTTTTATAGTTATCCACAAGGAAACGAACTTGTCTTTTTATTTTGTTTCTATCAACAGCGGTTCCATAGCTTTTTTTTACAGCAATCCCAAACTGTGGATAACTTTGGGGATAACTTTTAGTATAGATTGTAAACAGTTTATTAGTAACAAACCTTTTATTGTGGATAATTTCTTGGAAATCTTCGTTGGATTTAACCATTTCTTTTCTTTTCATACTAACTCCTTAAGGAAAAAACCACTTGGTAGTGGTTTACTTGCATAATATTTTACGGCCTTTTTTTCTTCTTGATTTAAGAATATTGCTTTCTTTTCTAGCAAAGAAACCATGTTTTTTAGCTTTTTTGCGTTGATTTGGTTGATAAGTTCTTTTCATTTTGACACCTCCACATCTAATTAGCAAAGTTATTATAATAAAATTTTTAGGATATTGTCAAGGTTTTAATGATTATTATTACTTCCCAACCCTCCCACCCTTAAAGGTATGTTTTTAAAGAATAGTTTATGATTTTGGTTTTGTAATTTAGAAATTTTATATTTTGATAAATTGTGGATAAGTTTGGATAACTTTTTCTTTTTATTATTATTATTATATATATTCATAATCATAATACTGTGGATATGTTGATAACTTTTTAAAAAAGCCCGAAAGTACGCCAAAAAATGACCGTTTTGAGGTGTGGATAACTTTTGAGTTATCCACAGTTGGGGTGTTGATAACTCCATTTTGAGGTGTGAATAACTCCAAAAAAGGTCAAAAATCGACAAAAATTTGCCCAAAAAAAGTGTAAAGTTTTAGTGTAAAGTAAGAAGTTATCCACAGTTTTGACTAAAAATAGTGCATTTTTTGGAAGTTATCCACAGGCGCGAGCCCTTATAAACACTGGGCTCAAATGAGTTATCCACATTATCAACAGGTACTACTACCCAAGTTATCCACATGTTGATAACTAAAAAAGCCCTAAACTGTGGATAACTCAAAAATTTCCCAGACTTCTGGGAAAAAATCTGTGGATAACCTGTTGATAAGTTGTGGATAACTTGTGGATAAAACTGTGGATAACTTTATTTGGAATGTTGATAACATAACTTTAGATGTGGATAACTTTTAATCGGCAAAAATATACGAAAGTTCTTTACTAAAGTTTTAGGATGTTATAAAATAGGTGTTGATTATTGGTTATGAGTGGGGTGATAGTTTTGAAATCCGAGGAATTATGGGATAAATTTCTTTCCGCAATGCAAGAAAAAATGAATCCTATTTCCTTTAATACATGGTTTAAACCGTTAAAATTGCAAGAACTTAATACTAAAGATAACAAAATTATCATTCAAGTACCTATGGGTGTGCATAAAACGACTTTAGAAACCAGTTGGCATCAAGTAATAGAAGAAACTTTACAGGAACTAACTGGTAATACTTTTGAACTTGCATATGTTTTAGAAGATTTACAAGCAACTAAAGAAAAAACAGATGATAAAACTAAATCTAAAAAAACAAATGAAGAAGTATTTGTAACAAATTTAAAAAAAGAGTTTACATTTGATAATTTTGTAACGGGAGATACAAATAAATTTGCGAAGACAGCTGCGATAGCAGTTGCTGAGGCACCAGGAAAGATATATAATCCTTTATTTATGTATGGAAAAAGTGGGGTTGGTAAGACTCATTTAATGCATGCGATAGGAAATTACATAACTGAACATTCTAATTTGAAGGTTTTATATACAACAAGTGATAGCTTTAAAGATGATTATACAAACATTGCTGGTGGTACAAATGATAATTCTTTTGAAAGAGCTGAATATTTCAAAAATAAGTATCGGGATGTTGATGTTTTGCTTATCGATGATATTCAGTTTTTAGTTGGCGCTGAAAAGACTCAGCAAGGTTTCTTTCATACATTTAATGAATTACATGATAAGAATAAACAAATAATAATTACATCGGATCGCTCACCAGAAGATTTAAAGCTTTTAGAAGAGCGCTTAAGGAGTCGTTTTACTTGGGGACTTCCTGTTGATATTTATCCACCTGATTATGAACTTCGATGTCGGATAATTAGAGATAAGATAAGATATTTAAATTTATCCACAATGATGAGTGATGATGTTATTAACTATATTGCTAATTCTTGTGATACTGATGTTCGAGAGATAGAAGGGGCCATTAACAGGTTGCAGGCTTATACAGCTGTTTATGCGCCACCTAATATTACTTTAGAATTTGCAATGGAAGCCTTAGGCGATTATGTTAATAACAATATATATTCAATTAGTAATATAACTGTTGTTCAAAAAGCTGTTGCTGATTATTATGGAATAACAGTTGAAGCCTTAAAAGGAAAGAAGAAATCAAAAAATATAGCTTATCCAAGAATGCTTGGAATGTATATGGCTCGTATTATGACAAATGAGTCATTTCCAAGAATAGGCTTAGAGTTTGGAGGGCGTGATCATTCTACTGTTATTCATGCTTGCGATAAAATAGAAGAAGATTTAAAGGATAATAAACAATTACAAGAAATTATTAATGAGATAAAAACGAAGATATAATAGTATATATATATAAAGAAAGAGAGAAAATATATGAAATTTACAATTGATAAAAATATAATTTTAGAAAATTTAATGAATGTTGCTAGAGCAATATCTACTAAAAATGTTATTCCTGTTTTAAACGGAATTAAGTTTGAAATGACTGAAGAAGGTCTATATTTAACAGCTAGTGATAGTGAACTTACAATTAAATCATTTATTGAAAAGAAAGATATTAAAAATGTTGAGGCTTTAGGAAATATTATTATTCAAAGTAAATTTATTGTGGATATTATTAGAAAAATGCCTAGTGATATTATTGATTTTGAAGTAGTAGATGGTTTGAAAATCAAACTAACTAGTGGTTCTAGTGAATGTAGTTTGAACTGTTTAGATTCAAGTGAGTATCCACAAATTGATTTAGAAGAACATAAAACTCCTATCTATATTAATAGTATGTTATTTAAGAGTATTGTTAGTCAAACGGCTTTTGCTATTTCAACTCAAGAATTAAGACCACTTCTTAC
>CAKOMH010000084.1:0-4328 GCA_934096595.1 uncultured Bacilli bacterium
ATTTTCAACAATTTTATTTGACCATAATTTTGACTATAATAGAGAAAAAATTTAGACTTTAAACCCAAGAAAAACTATGATATAGTTAATATATAAGTTAAAAATAAGTACCGAATATACGCTTTCATAGAGTATCTAACTCTATGAAAAGTATAATATAGTGTATAAAAATATAGACAATGTAAAAATTAATAGTATTAAAAAAAGAATGACATCAGCCATTCCATCAATATTTTATTAATCACTAATTTCTGATTTTATTTGTTTCAAGAAATTATCATATTCTTTCATTTTACCATCAAGGCGTTCTTGACATAGTTTAAAAACATTTACTAAATCAGTTATGTCGTCAGTCTTTTGAGCCTTATAAAGTGCTTCCTTATACTCTAATTCATACATATTATCAATGGCAATTAAATCAATATTGGCTTCCAAACATTGCTTTAAGATAATAAATCTTCCAATTCTTCCATTACCATCTTGAAAAGGGTGGATTTTTTCAAATTTATAATGAAATTTTGCTATATCTTCTATAGTGGGATTAGATATTTCTTTCCAATCAAGAAGTAAATTAAACATTAAATTATCAACTTCATTTGGATATGCTAATTTTAAATCAACATTACGCAATTTATTTTCATATTGTTTCCAGCAACCAGTATTGTGTATTTCTTCATCTACCGTATCTTTTTTCAGTTCTCGTTGCCAGTCGAAAAGCATAAATTTATCTAATGGTTTATCACAGTCATTAATTACCTTATCAAATACATTTAATGAGTTTCTAGTTTCAACTACATCATCTAAAAAATGTTCTCCAGTAACTTTCTTATCAAATAATAATTTTTCTAAATTTTCTTTACTAAATGTACTGCCTTCTAAATGATTAGAATGAAACAAAAATTCTATTTTTAAATCATCATAAAATGAATTTTTAATTTTAGATATTTTTTGCATTTCTTTTGAATTTATTTTCATAACTATCCTCCGTTCATTTTTCAGTCAAGAGTATTGTAACATAGTAGGAAAACTTTTTAAAGTTTTTAATAATCATTTGTCCACACTTACTAAAGTTATCCTAGCATAACCATTACCTGAGTTTCCTATTATCACAGAGTTATTTGAATGTGATGGCATACCGATTTGTTCTTCTTTTTTATCTGTCCATCTATATCCTTCCCCATCTATCATTAAAGTATTGGTAAAGTATAAACCAGAATAATGAATGCTTTGCCCAGTATGAATAATATTATCTTCTGTGCTTTCTTCTTTTATGGCATCACAACCATTATGTCCAGAAATAAATGATGAACCACCGCCAGCATTTTTAGCATAACCGCCGTAACCTCCATAATAGCCGCCACCTCCAGATGTTGTTTTTCTATCTCCAACGCCAAACGATTGAAGTGTTTGACTGGCGGCAGCACTTTGATAATAACTTTTTTCTGGAGTAGTATTTAACATAAATCCTGGATATCCAGAAAGTCCCCCTGCTGAACCTCCGGTTCCATCATAATAAGCACCGCCACCACCAGCAGCGATTATAATTCTTGATTTCAAAGTCACAAAATCATACCAATTTCGTGATTTTGTAAGCCTAATATCCGTAGCACCGCCACCACTAGCACAGCTTCCATAAATACTTCCGTTAAAATTATTATTAGGATTACTATCGTAACAATTCCCGTCTGTATAATCAGAAAATTGCCCAACATAAATATAAAAAAGCTGATTGTTTACTAGATTTAATAATCCTGAAGTGTATGCACCTAGTCCACCATTATTATCGACATCACCACCGCCCTGTGCTCCCCAAAGTTCCACTTTATAAGTTCCAGAAACGGGTGCAGTAAAGGTTTGCTCACCACCTGTATAATCAAAATTAAATACCATATCACCAGTATAATTTATAGGTTTTCCTACTACTACTATTTTAGATTTAAAAGATTTAATCTCATTATTTAAATCTTCTAAAGTAGTATTATAATCTATCCATAATCTTAAAGAATAATCTTTACTTTCTCCAGATTTTAAGATACCTGTAGTAAGTTTTCTACTTTCTACACTACTAGTATTTACTTTATCAACAGAATCATAACTACTAAGTAAATTTATATTACCTTCAAACATTACATCAATAAATTTACTAGATAAAGTAGAATCTTTTAAGACTTCTAAATTAACTGAATACTCAGTAGTAATATCACAAGTATTAGTAACCGTAAAAGTATAAGGAGTTAAACTTTTACCTTTATCATTACTTATGGGATAAGCATTATCTAAAGATATATTATTTTCTTTATTAGTTATAGATAAATCAAAACACTCTGTATAAGCAGTGTTAGTAGTATCCTGACTAATTGATATATTCCATAAAGAATAAGATACTCCTATACCTAACAACATTATTAATCCTAAAGATATACTTATAAAAACTAAATTTCTCTTCATTACTCTTCCCTACTTTCTTAATTATTATAGCATAAATGTCGTATTTTTGTATATTTAACTTAAAGAATAATTTATAATGGGAAAATTATCTTGGTGATTACAAGTGCTATATACATTAAATGAAAGACTAAGAGACTTAAGAGATGATAATAATCTTAAACAAATAGAAATAGCTAAAATACTAGGAATTACCCAAGCTAACTACTCAAGATGGGAAACCGGCAAAGAATTAATTCCCTTAGAAAAATTAAATATCCTATGTAATTATTTTCATATAACAATGGATTATATAATTGGTATATCTAAGAATAAAGAATGTTTAAAAGAATATAATTTTAATAATAAAACTATTGGTAATAACTTAAAAACATTTAGAAAAAATAATAATATTACGCAAGTAGAACTAGCTAACTTTTTAAATACTACTCACTCTACTATCAGTGCTTATGAAAGAGGTAAAACTACATTACTTACTGCCTTTGCTCTGCAAATAGTATATAAATATGATATCTCTTTAGACTGGTTAATTGGTCGACTTAATTAATCCCCTTAAGGGTGGGTGCAATGCTGTCAAATGCATATAGGTGAGTAAGATGGACTGAGGCTGTTTTATTAATGGAATTCGAAGGAGCAATCGACATTACATTTTTAGATGAAGATAGTTATCAGCTAATTGAGGTGACTGAATGCTCTATACAAAGACCTAAAGATAGCCAAATGCAAGAAGAATTTTATTCTAAAAAAAAGAAAAAACACACAATCAAAGTTCAGATTATCACGAACGATAGTGATAAAAAAATACTATCAGTTCATTTTGATAAAGGAAGTGTTCATGACTTCAAATTGTTAAAGAAAACTGAGGCTGAGTTACCTAAAACATTAAAATTGTTGGCGGATAGTGGATCTCAAGGAATTAAGGGACTATTTGAAAAAAGTTTGACACCAAAAAAGAAATCAAAAAATAACTCACTTTCCATAACAGATAAGGAATTAAATAAATTGATTTCTAGTATTAGAATGTCAATAGAACATCTAAATTGTCAACTGAAGATTTTTAAGAATTATTGGCAAAAAATATAGAAGTAGAACAGATACCTTTTACAATAGATTTTTGCTGATATGTTGTTTCCATAACTTTTGCCTATAAACAGTTACGCAAGAAGTCTAATTTAGAAAATTCATAACTAAATCAATTATAACTTCTTTTTCTTTTGGATTAGACTCGGCAATAAGTAAAGTTAGAGAGGCTAAAGTATTATTATCAATAACTTGTTTATTTTCTTTATAAAGAAGACCATAATAATTTAGAAAATAGATAAACAAAGTTGCAGCAATTCTTTTATTACCGTCAATGAAAACATGGTTTTTAACAATCATATATAAAAAGTTAGCAGCCTTTTCTTCAATACTTTTATAAACATCATTACCATCAAAGGTTTGATAAATATTGCCGATTATTGATTGTAAGCCTTTATTTCTTTCAATAGCAAAGATATCGCTTTCTTCATTGAATCTTAACTTATTAATCACTTCTATGCAGTCTTCATATCTTATTTGTTTCTGACTATTATTTCCCTTAGGTTTTAATAAGTTACGATGGTCATAATCATCTAAAAGGTCAAGGGCTTTGGAATAGGTGGCAATTACTTTTAGAATTTCTTTAGCATCAACATTTTCTAAGTTTTCATTTGTTCTATTGGCAATATCTATTAATTTCACAGTCTTTTCTAAATAGTCTAATCTTTTTTGATTTATGGCATAACCCTTAATTAAATATTCTTTTAATATTTTATTGGCCCATTTTCTAAAAATGAAACCGTTTTGATATTTTACTCGATAACCAATCGAAATAATCATGTCAAGATTATAATATTCAATAT
>CAKOMH010000085.1:0-3857 GCA_934096595.1 uncultured Bacilli bacterium
TCAGTTTCTGCAACAACTAATTTGATACTATCAATTAATCTTTTTACTTCAGATTCTGACAAATCTGAATAGTTATTATTTAGGTAATCTTTTAAATCATCAATAATTAAAACATCTCGTTTATATTCTCTTGCTATATCAGGACCTGCCGAATACACCCAACCTTCATCTTCTAGAAAAGATATTAAAGCATATTCATAATCAGACTCACAAAAGTGTCCATTAATATTTTTTAACTCAAACATAATTAATTCTCCTTTGCCTCTTCTACAGAACCCTTAATTAAAATTGGGCAGATATCCTTTATTTGATTTTTTAATAATTCATTAATGGATTGTCTTTCAATGTAACATTTATAAATATTTGAAATTGATTTTTGAATTTTAATATCTGGAATTGGAATTTCAACTTCACACATTTGATTCCATTCAAAATTATCTCTTGCACTTCCAAAAGCATAAAACCAACAATATCTCACAAATTCTTTGCGCAAAAACCACATCATTAAATAATCAGGATATAAAACATTTTCATCAATCACTTTGAAAGTTTTATATATTGGTGATAAAAGATAAGATTTCTTTTCATTATTTAAGGCAATTGATCCATCATTAATATGTATTGGACTATAGCCAAATTCTTTATAATCTATTCTTAAATACTTTTCTTTTTCTACACCGTCAACTCTACTATTTGGTATCGACAATTTTTGAAGATTTGAAATACCACGAATATCTAAATTTATATCATCCGTTTTTCTATCAGTACATTTTATGTATTTTTCGATTTTTTTAACACTTGATTTTTTACGTAAATCTTCAATATAACTTTCACAAACCAATTTCAAGTCCTCAAGTCCTCTTTCATAAGACAACTGATTTTTTAACATTGCTGAGTATATATTTACATATTTTTTTTGAATAGGAAGATCCGGAAGTTCTAATTCAATATCACACATATCATCCCAAGAAAAAGTTTCTCTTGCTGATCCCCATGAATTATATCTTGAATATCTATCAAATTCAGGTCTATTAAAATACATAAATAAATAATGTGAGTTTATTAAATCTTTTCTTTTTATTTTAAATACAACATAAGATGATGAAACAATATAAGTTTTTTCTGTATCATTATATGCTAAAGTTATTTTTTCTCCATTTCTGGATGTAACAGTTACATAAGCAAAATAATCTGGTTTTACAATTTTATAAGGTTTCAAAGAAACACCTTGCATATCTGCTTTTGTTTCAATAAACATTTTTTGAATTGAAATTCCTTTAACATCTTGTAATGTATATTTATTTTCTGAATTTCTTTCATCACAAGGTTCTATCAATTCTCCTAACTTAATCTTCTTTAATGCCATATCCTATTTCCTCAAAAGCTTCCTTAAGCATTTTTTGTGATTTTACTTCTTTATCAATTATTTCTGACATTTCACTTTGGATTCTTTTCATTTCCTTATCAAAATCAATATCTAAATCATGATCTATAAATTCAATATATTTACTAGGAGTTAATGTCCATCCTTTTTCTTTTATTTCATCAATCTTAACACTTCTATATAGTTCTGGAACCTCATAATTTGAGCCATCAACTTCAGTTGATTGCCATTTGTGATATATTTCTGTAACTTTTTCAATTTGTCCTAGAACATTAATTTTTATATCATCAGTATCTATTGATTTGTTTGATGATAATAATACCTTCTTTTTGTTTTCATTTTTTACTGGATTATCAGTCCATGTTCTTAAATCCATAAAGAGAATTTCATGTTCACGATTTCTTTGAATTCTGTTGTGATAATTTCCACCCTTCTTATTATTATTTAAAATCCACAAAGTTACACTAATATCTGTAGTTATGAAAAGTTCTCTTGGTAAAACTATTATTGCTTCAACCTTATCATTTTCAATTAGTTTTTTTCTGATTTCATAGGCTTGCGTCTCAGAATCTGATAATGCTCCATTAGCAAGTAAAAATCCAGCAATTCCATTAGTTTTATTTAAGTGAGACAACATATGTAGTATCCATGCATAATTGGCGTTACTATCAGGTGGTGTAACATAATCAGCCCAACGTGAATCATTTGAAAGATTATCATTATACCATCCCTTCAAATTGAATGGTGGATTTGCCATTATATAATTAAAATCGATTCCTTTAAACATATCATTTGTAAATGTAGAATCAGCAATTGATCCTAAATTATGACTAATTCCTCTTAAAGCTAAATTCATTTTCGCTAATCTATAAGTAGCTGGTTCTTTTTCTTGACCATAAACATTAATTTTACTAATGTCTCCTTGTTTAGATTTTACAAGCTCGGCACTTTGTATAAACATACCGCCTGAACCACAACATGGATCATATAAAGTTCCATCGTATGGTTCAATCATAGATGCTATTAGTTGTACAACATCATGTGGCGTATAAAACTCGCCTTCTTCTTTTGTAGCATTAACAGCAAATTCTTTTAAGAAATATTCATATACTCTTCCAATTAAATCTTTTTCTGTTCCAAAAGTTTTATGAGAAATCTTATTTATCTCATCAACAACTTTTTTTATATCATTTGGAGCTAAATTTCTTTGGGTAAATGTTCCATTAACAAAGCATCCATCTAATTGATCGCTACTATCGCTGATTGCTTGTAATGCTTTATCTAAAGCTGCATTAAGTGCAGTAGCTGGTGTATTAATAATAGTAGACCATCTAGCTTCTGGTGGTAAATAATAAGTTCCATCAGTAAATGTAGCATCTTCAAAAAATGCTTTTCTTATATTTTCGTCATCAGGATCTAAATTTTGTTTAATCAATTCTTCTCTTAAGTTTTCTAAACCATCTTCATATTTTTCACCAATAAATCTTAAAAAGACTAATGTTAACATCATATCTCTTTTTTCAAAAAATGAGCCTGAATTTTTTGCTGCCCTCAAATAATTTCTACAATTAAATAAAATATTATCTATATTTAATGTATCTTCTTTTTTCTTTGCCATATTTTCACTTCCCAATTAATCTTATAATTTAAATTATAACATGTTTTTCGACAAATTTTGATATTTTACGACCAATTCGTACCAGAAATTACCGAATTGTATCAATAATCTTGACTAATTTTTAATTTTAAGTGATTAATACAAGGAATTGGAGGAATAGTATGATTAGAAAATGTACTGATGAGGATATTTCTGATGAAGAATTAGAGAAAGTTATAAATCCTTTTTATGATAATTATCATGAGTATATTATTACTTATGTTCTGCCTGAAGTAATTGCATTTTATATAGCTAGTTCTTTTAGTAGAAATGCTATGTGGGAAGCAACATTTTATCAACATTATACTTCTGCTAAAGATACTTTTAATATCAGTGATGATGAAGATTATGAAAGTATTAAAGCTGAGGTAATAAAGTTATTAAGAATGAAGTATTCTTTAGAAATTATTAGTGAAGATCCATTAGATCTAAAAAAATCGAGTATTAGTTTTTGTTCTAATACTCTTTTGTTTTCCAATTTAAAACTCAATTTTTTTGTACCTAAATTGTACCTAAAATTATTTTAGCAAAACCGACGCCTCGCAAACCCTTATAAAATGGGCACAAAAAATGAGAGCACGGTTAAATGCTCTCTTCAGGGGGCCTTGCCCTTGAATTACTATATATGTAAAAAAATAGTTTATTTTGTCCTCTTGCTACCTAAAATGTTTTTTTGTTTTATACAGATGCTGGTACTATTATGTCAATAAAATCCTCTAAACATTTTATAGTTTCTTCAAATTCTAAATTTCTAGCATAACTATTTTTCTAGAATAGTTTGTCCACTTATCTCTTAATATCTTACTATCTTTAACT
>CAKOMH010000086.1:0-3794 GCA_934096595.1 uncultured Bacilli bacterium
TATTAGCAGTATTTCTTATAGCTAAAGCAATCGTACAAGCGCAAGCAATAACCGTTATAATAATCCCAATAAGTATGTTTCTCCCTTTATTTCTTGATATCGAAATAAAAGCGTTCTTTATTATATACATAAATCCTCCTTCAATAAAATCAATTATATTGAAGAAATATTAAATGAAAATTAAAAAAGCAATAACAAATTTTAAATAATTCATTATTACTTTTTAACAATACATAATTAATTTATATTAAAGAAATTACCTTGATTTACTATAATATTCCAATCCTGAATAAGTCCCATCTTCATTAAGTCTTCTATTTGCTATATATCCATCTTTAACAAAATTAGCATTTAGCATCACCTTAGCTGAAGCCTGATTTAATTCATTACAATAACCTTCAATAAGATAATATCCTCTATCATTTAGTAAATAATCAGAAACAGCAATTACTGCCTCAGTCATAAAACCTTTACCCCAATAATCATATCTTAACATATAGCCTATATCACAATAGTTATTCTTCTTATTAATACTTTCAACATCAATCTTACCAACAATATCACCTGTATCTTTTAAAGTTATAACCCATCTTTCATTTAAAGATTCATCCGCCTCTGTAATCCACTTCTGTAATCTCTTAAATTCATCTTCTTTTGTAATATTTGGAATTTTTAAAAATTTAGAAAGTCTTTTATCAGTAATCATTTCATATAAAACATCAATATCACTTTCTTGCCATCTTCTTAAAATTAATCTTTCTGTCTCTATATTTGGACTCAACATAACAATCACTCCTTACATTATAATAACATTAATCTTCCTTCGTTACAATCTTAGCTGTAATTATCATCAATAAAATCACTATAATCAAATTATACTTATAAAATATATATTCAAATATATTTAGTTGTTGTTGACAATTTCTATTAATCAAACAATAACTTGCCTTTTTCGATGCCAAACAATAAATACAAGTAAAAATAAAATCTTCAACAATTATCAAAAAAGTGATTTTATTAACCTTTGTCATTACAAATCCCCCTCTTTTGCGATATACTTTAACACAAAATACTAAAAAAGTACACTAAAATTAAAATGTAGCTTTTCTTATCTATTTATTGTTTAAATTGTTTTTATAATATTCATCTAAAACATGGTCAATAATATCCATTCTTCCTCTTCTGGAAGCCACTTGGACAACATCAAATCCGGGTCTACGATTTCCTTCTATCACAACGGGTCCCTTATCAGTAACAGCAATATCCCAACCAACTACTAATATTTTATCACTTTCTAAAGAAGCCTGTTTTACCAATTCCTTTACTTCTTTAAAATAAGGAACTTCAAAGTCTACAAACTTTACCTGAGAAACTGGGTGTTTATCATACTCATTTAAATCCTTATCTAAGGCCGGATATTTAAGTTTACCCGTTTCTAAATCTATTTCTGTTGCCATACCACCAGCATGAAAATTATCAACAGGATTAATTCCATTGCCAATTCTTAAACCAGCCCATAATATTTCAGGAGTCCCACCATTATTAAAAGTCATTATTCTAATTGTATTACATGAAGCCTTACACAATCTATCTAATTCTTTATGTTGTTTTACCACTTCTTCTAAGAAAATACGATTATTTTTACATTCTTCATAATAATCTTCAACATTCTTAATATCTTTGTTATAAACCTTTTTTACTTCGGCTCCACCTAAACCATCATATGGTTTACTCATAAAAAATTCATGATTTTTAATAAATTTCTTTACTTCTTCTAAACTATCTTTCTCAGGTACTACAAAATCTCTTTTAGTATATTTTTTAAAATCAGCTAAAAAATCTGGCTTAATAGTATATCTTTTTTTATAAGCACTGGGACTTACTATCTCATAAAACTTATCTTGAATTTTTATACCAGCATAAGTTTTTCTTTCTTTGTTACTTTTCTTATAAAATTCGTAATTTAAATAATCAGTTAAACCGATTCCATACTTAATAATACTATAATAAGTATCAAATAACATTAATGGATAACTTTTATTTTCCTTCTTTGCAATATTTTTTAATTTTTGTTTAAAGCCCTTATAATTAGCGCTAAAAACATATGAATAAAATGCCATAATTTACCCTATAAACTTCCTAATACTATATTTTTATATAATACTATTTAATTTTAACACAATTTTTTTATCTGAGCATTATTAAAAAAAATACACTAACTAAAGTGTACTTTAAAATTTTACTTATTTTCTTTCTTATCTTCTTTAAAAGTTTCTTTTAATACCGTACCTGCTGTAACTAGATTTTGTAAATCACTTGGTACGATTATCTTAGTTGCATTACCATTAGCAACTTCTACCATAGCATCATAACTTTTAAGTTTAAGAACAGACTCTGAAACATCAACTGATTTTAATAACTTTAAGGCATCAGCCTTCGCTGCCGAAACTTTTAAAATAGCTTGAGCTTCACCTTCTGCCTCACGAATATGTGTTTCCCTTTTCGCATCGGCTCTTAAAATCGCACTTTCTTTTTCACCTTCAGCAATTAGGATTGCGGCTTTTTTCTCCCCTTCGGCTTGTAAAATTTTCTCGCGTCTTTCTCGCTCAGCTCGCATTTGTTTTTCCATGGCTTCTTGAATATCTCTTGGTGGAATAATATTCTTAACTTCAACACGATTAACTTTTATTCCCCACGGATCAGTTGCTTCATCTAAAATTGCTCTCATCTTAGAATTAATAATATCACGACTCGTTAAAGTTTGGTCTAATTCTAACTCACCAATAATATTTCTTAAAGTTGTTGCCGTCAAATTTTCGATAGCATTTACTGGATTTTCAACTCCATAAGTATATAACTTAGGATCGGTAATTTGAAAATAAACAACCGTATCAATTTGCATAGTAACATTATCTTTCGTAATAACTGGTTGAGGTGCAAAATCCTTTACTATCTCTTTTAAAGTTACATCATTTGCCACTCTATCAATAAATGGAATAACATAATGTACCCCTGTTTGCATCGTTGTATGATAACTACCTAATCTTTCAATAACTTTTGCTGTTGATTGTGGAACAATCCTAACTCCTAACACAATCACTAATAGAATTACTATTAAAATAATCCATCCCATATTAATTTTTCTCCTCTACTCGTTGGCACTTAAGTTTTACGCCATCTATCGCTAGTATTTTTACTTTTTCATTTAGTTTAATCTCAGTATCACTAACTGCACTCCATCTTTTACCATCGACTTTAACTTCTCCAATTTTTAAGGGACTAATGGTTTCCGTAACTATTCCTATTTTCCCAATTACTCTATCTAAATTAGTTGGAATTATTTGCTTATTTTTTACTTTATTAACAAATTTTTTCGTTAACAAAAGAGCAATAAAACTTACTACAACAAATATTCCTATCTGCAAAGAAGTATTATTAGAAAATAAACTAACAAAGAAACTTACTAAAGAACCAATAGCAAACCAAATAGTTACTAAGTTAACAGTAACAAGTTCAATAAACACCAAGACAATAAATAACACTAACCAAGTAAATGTCATAACTAACCCACCTACCTAATTTAATTATACTATACTTTCCTTTATTTTAGGATATAATTTAATTTCTAAAACTCACAATTTTAATTTTAAATAAATATCATCTATAAATTGACCATTTTCCTTTTTAACAGCTTCTTCTCTTTTATATTCTCTAAAACCAAGTTTTTGAAAGCAATGTAAGCTTCTTTCATTATTAGAAAATATAACAGCGATTAAACTTTTATAATGTAAAAC
>CAKOMH010000087.1:0-3649 GCA_934096595.1 uncultured Bacilli bacterium
TATTATCAACTTTAGTAGTCAAAAAGAAATCTTCTCTTGAAAGTTTTTTTTCTATATAGATATCTTTTAGAAAACTACCTATCAATTCCTCCGTTTGATAACCAGGTGCCATATCAAATGCACGTACATTCAAATCAACACATTTGCTTAGAACCGAATGTATTTTCAAATAATCATTCAATTGATAAGAGCCAAAAAATATCTTAGGT
This sequence comes from uncultured Bacilli bacterium, assembly GCA_934096595.1. Classification (GTDB taxonomy): domain Bacteria; phylum Bacillota_I; class Bacilli_A; order RF39; family UBA660; genus CAG-605. The sequence continues at coordinate 210 of CAKOMH010000087.1, forward strand.
AACTCAAATTGTTTCATCTTATTTTATGAAGTTTATTTACTATTATTTTAGAGATTGTTTTTCGTTCATTATAATCTAATCCTAAAAAATAAATGACGACAGAGGAAGCCAACATCGTCACAATGATAGTTATTATCATTCTAAGTATGTTTTCAGGCATCAAACATATAATTAAAGAAGGTAGTATCAATGATACGATAGTAACCTTAAAGAGTGGAATTAAAACATCTTTGACAAAAAGAGCTATTGGAAATCCTGTCAATCTCTTCAACATTATTAATCTTGCCACATTTACACCTATATATATAATAATATAAGCATAATAAGTACTTTGAGCAGGTAAACCTAATTTAAATGCAATATAAGTTAAAGGAAAAACCAAACATCCAACAATAGAAATAACTATCGTATATCCTTTAATAGTACCTGTCGCCATACATGCTGTTGTTGCTGTTCCACCTAATCGATCTATTAAAACACCAATAAAAGCTAATCGCAAAAATATAACAGAGTAATCTGGTACAATTTTCAACCAAAGTGTCAAAATCGAATTTGTTTCAAACATTATCGGTAGAGCCAAAAGAAATAGCAAATAGAAGGAGATTCGCGAACCTCGACATACTAATTTATACATGTCTTCTAACTGTCCTGTTGCATAATTTTTAATGATTTGTGGATTTAATGCCATACTAAAATTATTAACAAACTGAAGAACGGCATTTTCTACTTGTGTTGCAATACCACGCGCCGCATTAAATGTAACTCCAAAGAACAAGTTTATTAAAATATTTACACCTTGTGTGTTAAATATATATGCTCCATTAGACAAAAAACTCCATCCTGCAAATCCTCCCATTTTACGAAACGTATCTTTATCATAGACAAAATGATACTTGCATTCCTCAAATGTTCGCCCACAATAAATTCCATAAACAAGTCGAACTATTAAAGACACTACAACTATTAAGATAGCGTATGTTATAAGCTTATCTGCAGGAGATAAAATGAGAAGATAACAGACACCTAATTTTAAAACTGCTTCAACAATACTAATATAGGCAAAAGCCTTCATATGTTCATGAGCGATTATAGATGCATTATAAGGACTACTTATAAGATTTATACAAAAAGAAAGTAAAGAACACTGATAAACCCAATTTGCTGCAACCATTCGAGTTTCAGGAATGTTCATATGAGTATTCAAAAACCACAAGCCTATAGTTTCCCCCAATAGTAATATGACCAAAGCCATAAACAACTGGATATTGACACTTGTACAAAAAACTACATTTAACCGTTCCTTGACACCTTTTCCTAACTCAAAAGTTATAAATCTACTTATAGAAGAAGATAAAGCTCCAGATATAACAGTAAACATTGCTATAACTCCTCCAACAACATTATAAATACCATAGTTTTCTACACCTAAATTATTTAATACGACTCTACTTGTAAATAGAGTAACGACTAATATAAATAATGTTCTAAAATAAAGCAATACGGTGTTTTTGGCGATTCGCTTATTGCTACTTGAAATATTCTCCATAATTCTTATTGTTATTTTTCCTATTATTTTCAAAATTTCGATCTATAAGATATAAGAAAATAGCCCATGCCGCTAAATGTCTAGTCGTATTTCCCCAAAAATCAAAAAATGACATTTCTAACTGAATTAATGCAAACATCAATAATCCCATGTCAAGATATTTATAGCTACGAGCAATACGTATTAAAATTAAAACTTGCAAAGCTATACCGCAAATTCCAAACCTTGAAAAATATCCCACAAATCCACAATCATCTTGGTATATACTCATGTTATCTGTTAAATAAGTAATTTGATGAGCTAAAAAATTATTTGTTCCACCAGGCACACCTGCTCCAAAAATATAATATAAAGGAGAACTGCTGAAGCTATTGATAAAATAATCAGCAGCAATAAAACGAATAAAATCTTCACTGGATTCACCCATTTCGGTCTGAGTTTGCTCATTAAGATCTGTCATTGCATTACTCAAAAACAAATATGCTCCTATCAACAATAAAGCAATAATTATTTTTCCCCATATATTACCACCTTTTTTAGAATAAAACAAGGTTCCTATAGCCACGCAACTAACTACTGCATAAATATCCTTTCGAGCAAGGAAGAAATATATAGCTACTGCACACACTAAAAATATCAAATAATTATGACTCTGTTTTCCTTCTTTCTTCAGAATTTTACCAAAGCACAGCATTATGGATAATATGCAATAATCAATTCCAAACAGATAGAATCGCCAAAATCCCATTCGTTCTTCAAGCAATCCAGTAAATTCATTTGCCTCACGACCATTAAACCAAAATACAGGATAAGTATATTGCTGAATTACTTCAAAGAATCCAAAGGCTGCTGTAAATGCCACTAAATACTTAAAAATAACTTTTTCATCTATTCTCCACTTATGAAGAACATAATAAAGCAACATCGGAAATATATACATCTGAATTCCCGTTATAGCTTCATAAATTGATTGACCAAAAACGATAACAGAAGGTATGCAACTTAGTAAGAAACTTACAATAGTTAAGTTGACCATCCTTCCCATCATCTTCCCTTTGAGATAAGCTTGGTTTGTCATTAATACAATCATTGCTATATAAACAATTACGAATACAGCACCTCGAGGCAATCCCGTATAGCCTTTATAGCTCATAAAACTTGTAAAAAAAAGCATCAAGAACAAAACCATATAATTCTGCCACCTCTTAGCCTTTGTACATGTAGCTTTCATTTAATCAAAATTTGTATGTTAGAATTGGCAATTGCAGAAACATTTTACAATTACTGTGAACTGAATAAATTTGTATATAATCTTTGAAATTGAGGAATCTTTGTGTAGAAGAAAGATTTACAGAATTCCAGAATAAAAAGAACACCACCACTCCTCAGATGATATTGTTCAGACCATAGTCTGCGGCACCGAGCATATCTAAAACTATTCAGGATGTGAACAATGCCGTCAGCATCATGACGAACATTCGCATGTACAGGAACAGCATCTTCTTTGCTATTTGCTTGTTGTTATTTGATTGATGAGACATTATGCTAATCTATTGAGTTTATTTTACAACATGCAATTGACCTATTTTTTCTTCTCTACCAAATCAGAGTATTCTTACATAAAAGTAGATTCCACATCCATTTTATTCATCTTTAGTGACGTAGAAGCATAAGACAACTTTTCTTTGTTACATCTTACAAGTTGTCGCCATTCAATAAGATAAACCATTATATCATTACCATTTTGGCTAATCTTTTTATCATCTTGTGGAAGCAAGGTACGGAGGCTGCCCCAGCTGCCTAAGTCGCTCCAACCAAACTCGGCTGGCAAGGTATAGATTTCCTTCGACTTCTCCATTACGGCATAGTCAATGCTTATCTTCTCGCAGGTTGG
>CAKOMH010000088.1:0-3559 GCA_934096595.1 uncultured Bacilli bacterium
TTCATAGAGTATTAAACTCTATGAAAATTTTTATTTAAGAAATATTTTGTTCAAATATGAATTTTTTATACTAAAAATAGCCATAAACATTAAATTTTATGACTATTAATATTATTAATTTTCAGTTACACGGTAAGGATCTGATGAAATTCCTGTACCATATTTTATAGCATCAGCCTTCAAATTAATGACAGGTCTAAAATTGTAGTCGTTATATGGCTCAATATCATCTATTTTAGAGTTGTATATAAACAACACATTAGAATAAGGGCGCTTAACACCATATGAAATATATTCACCCACTGGAGTCATGGTCCAATATTTTTTGTTTATATTTAAATAGTTATTACTTTGATGCGTATAATTCCAAGCACCATCAAACACTCCACCACTGCTACCAGACATTAGAACTTCATCTGCAGTTACAGTTGCTATAGGATATTTTAAAGCCTTATTTCCTGTATTAGATGTAGATGTCGTATACAAATCATTCATTTTCACACATTTTAATTCTGGGCGGCTAGAAGAAACTCTTGCATATGCCGAATAATATGTAATCATTGTTCCAACACCTGCGGTGTCATTAATAGTTAACGAACTTCTATCTCCACAAAATCCTGAATCGGCTAAATAATTAGAATAATTGTCTTTTAAATTATTTTCATACCATTTATCTATAGTTTGTTTCAAATTAGAATCATTAAGGTTTTTATGTGTTTCTTCATAAGTTGAAGCATTAGAAGTTCCATACATATACCCTACATAAGCATTATCATCATAGCTATTGTTAAATGCAGATGTCCCTGCTGTATCATTTAAAATAACCCTAACAGAACCATCACCATTAATTCTTATAATTCTCCAAGTCATACCAGCAAAATTAACATAATTATTTTCTACACTGCCTCTATAATAATAACTAGTACCATAATCATCTTCAGCAGCAAATACGCCAGCTTCTTTAGATTCACAATCACTACAAGCCGACTTAGAAAAATCAGGACTAAAAGTATTTAAATTAAAAGTAATACCAGAAATAGTTTTAGTTTCTTGCATAGTAAATGCTACCTTACATTTAACTCTAGAACCATTACCCATATTAGTCATTTTAATTGACCAAAGAGAATTATCCCAAGTTGCTGTAGCCTCATTATCACAAGTAACACTAGTACCTTCTACACCAGTATTTTGTTTAGGAAAGGTATTAGTACCTGCTACGCCATCTAAAGTATAACTTAATACCATATCTCCATATATAAATTCTCCAACCGTAGTTCTTATTACTTCTTCTTCATTTGACACAAAGAATTTAGAATAAGTAAAATATATACTTAATATTAAACATAATATACAAGGTATACTTATATAAAAGTATTTTGAATAGTTTTGTAATACTCTTTTATACTTTAATTTCTTTAAATATTTATCTTTATTAAATTTCTTCATATATATTATTATCCTTACTATTTACTTGTGTCTATAACAAACGGATCATTAGAAGTACCTATTCCTCCGGTAATTTTAACATCTGACTTTAAATTAATGACAGGACGCACTAAATACAAAAATGTAACATCATAATGTGGATATATATAACCATCTAGTTTTTGTGTCCACACATCTGAATATCCCCAAGAAGCGTCATATCGTGACGGAGTCATTGTCCAATAACTATAATCAGAATACAAATATGAATATTTGTTAATGTGATTTTTGTCCATACCACCAAAAACAGTTTCATCATATGATATTAAGCCAACCGGATATGTTAAAGAACGATTACCAACGATAGCATCACTTGTTGTATATAAATCTCTTGCCGGATCTGGACACACAAATTGTGCCATATTTTTTTCAGACCTTGAATAGCTACCAAAAAAGCTATAGTTTTTTTTGCTTATACCATCGCCAATATTTAGGGTTCTATCACCACAAAATCCAACATTATTAGAAATATAGTTATTGTACCCAATGTCATAAATATTATTTTTATACCAATCATCAATAGCATTTTTTACATTAGAAGAATTAATATTAGCATGTACATCATCAAAACTTGCTCCATCTGGATTACCATACATATAACCTACATATGCAGGACTGTTATATACTATATTAAATTTATAGGTTTTATTATTTATCGATTGCTTTACTCCGTTTGCATTTTGTTCCGCTCCATTATATAAAAGCCTTATTGAACCATCACCATTAATTCTAATAATCTGCCAATAAAATCCTGCAAAATATACATTATTGTTGTTAATATTGCCTCGGTAATAATAAGTTATACCATAATCATCTGGTGCACGATATAAGCCCTTATCAGATTTATCAGTTTCCAACTCTGTTTCTGATAAAGATAAAGTAGATAAATTATAAACAATGGAAGCATATTCATTATTTTTTAAGTTCCTAGTTTCATATTTTTTATTTGCGTTCAAAACTTGGTAAATTTCATAACCAACATCAGTATTAAAAGTATACAATTTTTGAGTCGATTGGTTATACTCAACACTTTCTGTAACTATATAATACTTTTTATTATCATAATAATCAATTTCAGATGGGTCAACATATACAGGATTCAAAAGATTATATTTTCCTGTTTGATTATCAAAATCATAAGATGTATATAGCTTTAATTTTGTGTCATTTTCTGTCATATTACTGGTCTGATTATCTGAATTTATTGCCCCCAAAGCTGGCTTAACTATCTCTTTTGTTGATTTTTCTCCAATCTTTTCTAGCCAATTTATCGCTGGCGCAGTATTTGATAAATCAGGTTCACCCTTAGCAGCAATTTTACTTATAGCATCTTCTGGTGTAGTTTGATATTCATTTGCAAGTATCGCATCATGTAGGGTATCATAACCTGCATCTTTAGGATTCCAACTACTAGGTGTTGCTGATATAACTATTTTAGATTTAAATAGTTTATTCATAGATTCCGTATCTTCAACATCTTTATCCATCCAAAATCTTACCGTATAATCTACGGAATCATTATAGGCTAAAGTTCCTTTAGCTAGTATTCTTGATTCTGTACTGCCTGCTATTACGGTACTAGTAGATTCATAATTTGTAAGTACCTTAATTTCTTCATTATTAATCATTACATCTAAATACTTGCTATTTAAAGTAGTTCCTTCTAACATTTCCATATTAACAGTGTATCCTGCTAACATATCACAAGTATTAGTTATCGTAAAACTAAATGGTGTTAATTTCCTACCTTCTTCATCACTTATAGGATACATATTATCTAAGTTAATAGCGTTCTTTTCATTAGTGAATTCTAAGTTAAAACATTTACTTCCTACCACATTATTATTATCTTGAACTTTACTTAATAAATAATAACCATAACTAAATCCTATTGCTAAAACTAATATCAATATTAAGCCTATTAGTAAAAAATTATTCTTTTTCTTTGCCATTATAATCAATACCTTTACTACTTTTATTATTACCAATTTTTTAGAAACAATTACCTGAATATGTGCGTTTGGAACTCAAAATAACGCAATTTCGGTTTCATAGAGTATCTAACTCTATGAAA
>CAKOMH010000089.1:0-3487 GCA_934096595.1 uncultured Bacilli bacterium
GGTGGTAGATTATCTATTCCTAAACTTGATGAGGTAAACAAAATTTATGAGAAAAATAATTGATCCTTTTACTGATTATCTTCCCCATCTTGATTTACATGGGGAGACTACAGCTACCATTGTGTATTTGGTTGAATCATTCATTAGAGATAATGTTAAATTAAAAAACGCTAAAGTAGTCATTATTCATGGTAAAGGTAGTGGAGCTTTAAGAAGCAAAACCCATGAATTGTTAAAAAGAAATAAAAGGGTTAATAAATATTATATTGATGGTTTAAATGATGGTCAAACCATTGTAGAGTTACAGATAAAATAAAAATAGTAATAGTAAGTAGGAAAAGTTCTACTTACTTTTTTAAAATAAAGCTTGCAATTTTAGGGAAAATAGACTATATATAATAATGAAATAACTAATATGAATTATGATGTTTATAAGATATGAATTGTTGTAATTTTAAGCTAAATGATTTCACTTCAGGTATTGATGTGTTAATTTTTAAAAACAAATTTAGATAAATTACAGGATTATAAATTTTTAGAAGAAACTGCTGAACAAAAATATCTATGACGATTAATGATAGATAAAAATGGGTAGACAAAGTAGACTTCTTAATGTAAAATTTAAGTTGTGAGGCATAAGGTATGGAAAACGAAGAAAAATTAATGGGTTCAAAGATAAAAAAACTAAGAAAAGACTCCAAAATGAATCAAGAAGAACTAGCAAGTAAGCTAGGGATTTCGAGAAGTTATTATTCAAAAATAGAAAACGACCAAAGAGGGTTATCAATAGAAATAATGCAAAGAGTATGTAAAGTGTTTAATATTTCTATGGATGAGTTTTTTGGCACTTTAGAAGAAAAAGATGATTTTTTAGAAACAGAAGCTAATAAACTAAATAAAAAAGTATTTAGATTTCGGTTAATAAATTTTATAATGATAATTTTAACTGGCTTATTTATTTTATTTGGCATATATTTTTTTAATAATTTTAACAAAATTAAAGTTTATATTTTAAATGGGGATAGCAATACTTTTACATATACTAATGGCATTTTTGTAGAATCTCGGGAGAAGTTTATATTAGAAAATGGTACTTTTAATATTAAAGACAATAGAATAAAGGAAGCTGATATTGTTAAAGTGGAGTTTAAAATCGATGATGATGTTATTAAAGAACAAAATAGTTTTTTTACGGGAATAGATGTTGAAGATTACAGCTATGATGAATTATTTACCAAAAAGGGGTATAAGAATAGTAAATTTAGTGTTGATATAACTTATAAATTAGATGATAAAGAATACAAAGAGACCATTATAATTGATAAAGATTTAACGATAAGTAATAATAAATTGATATATCCTAAGGGAGAAACTAAAGAAAAGTAATTAGTATCTCTTTTAAAGCATTTTACTTTTTTGGAAAGTTATAGCAACTTTTAGTAAAATTGATGCGAGTAAAACAGTAAAATATAAGCTTAGATGGCTTTTTTTCTTTCTTTTTTTGCATTCTGTGTATAAAACATTAGTAAAATTTCCATAATTTGGTTAGGTGATGTTATGGGAAGATATAAAGTAGATATTGCAGGTATTAAAACGAGTAGTTTAAAAACACTAACTAATGAAGAAATGAGAGAATTATTTATTAAAATGCACGATGGTGATACCTTGTGCAAAGATACTTTAGTAAATGGTAATTTACGCTTAGTATTATCTATTGTCCAACGATTTGATAAAAGTAAGTATAATGTTGATGATTTATTCCAGATTGGTTGTGTTGGTCTTATTAAAGCTGTGGATAATTTTGATATTAATTATAACTGTTTGTTTTCAACTTATGCGGTGCCACTTATTATGGGCGAGATTAGAAGATATATTAGAGATAACACATCAGTACGAATTAGTAGGGGGATTAAAGATAATGCTTATCGGATTTTAAAATTTAAAGAAGAGTATTTAAAAGAGCATGATAAAGAGCCATCATGGGAAGAAATAGGCGAGGCTTTAGGACTTAGTTTATACGATATAAAAGGAGCCATGGATTCTTTAGTAGCGCCAGTAAGTATTTTTGAACCTATCTATAGTGATGGGGGCGATACGATTTATTTATGCGATAAACTAGCCGATAAAAGTCTAGATAAAGATAAAGACATGCTCTTAACCCTTAGAAAAGCCCTAACTACTTTAAAACAAAGAGAACAGATAATTTTAGAAGACAGATATATTATGGGTAAGACGCAAGAAGAGATAGCAGCTACCCTAAATATTAGTCAAGCCCAAGTTTCTAGAATAGAAAAAAGTGCGATAAGCACTCTTCGTCATATTATTAAATAATTATTTCATTTTTTTATTTATCTCATTTAGATTTAGATAAATTTTATAAATAACCATTAAGCCTTCAAAAACCATTCTTAAAATAATATTTCCTAAGACCAAAAGTAAAAGGAATAATAAGAAGGAAGTACCAATGTAACCAAAAGCAGTAATAGTTAAATATAGACTACAAAAGATATAAGTAATCTTTAAAATAGGTTCCATAAAGAACTTGTTAAAATGCAAAAAATCAAATAACTTCTTTAAAGGATTACTATAGCTATCTTTGTTGCGTTTATCCATAAAAACAGTATAAATAATAATGGTTGCTGCAATGGCAATAATAAATGCTACTAGTTTAAAAGTATAATAGCCACCAACACTTGTTTTATAAGCATAATCGTACATATTAATCGTCCTTTCTATAGATATTTTAGCAAAAAATAGATAACTCTTCAATATAATTAAATAGGTGATATAATGCGTTTATCAGATTTACAGACTAAAGATATCGTAAATATTAATGATGGTAAAAGAATAGGAAGAATAATTGATGCTGTTATAAATGAAGCGGGGGTTATTGAATATTTAAGTATTGAAAAAAGAGGAAGCCTAAATAACTTGTTTAATAAAGATAATGAAACGACTATTACTTTTAAACAAATAAAAAGAATCGGGGAAGATGTTATTTTAGTTGATATTATGATATAATAAGCAAGTGATGTTATGAAAACCAGTATTATAATAACTATTTTAATAGCTTTATTAGACCAGATTATTAAGCTTTTAATTGATAAAAAAGTATTATTTATAGAAATAATACCCCAATTATTTAATATACATAAAGTTTATAATTATGGAGTAGCTTTTAGCTTTTTAGAAAATAAAAGATATTTGATTTTATTATTTAGTACTATATTAATATATTTTTTATTTAATTTAAGAAAAGATTTACCAAAGGCTAAAAAGTATGATATATTATTCGGAGTAATCTTAGGGGGAATACTAGGTAATTTAATAGATAGAGTGTTTAGAGGTTATGTTATTGATTATTTAGAAACTTTTATCTTGAGGATAAGTTTTCCAATCTTTAACTTAGCAGATATTTGTATTACTTTAGGAATAATATTAATGATTTTAATGATTACTGGGGGGCAGAAGAAATGATAGTAGATAT
>CAKOMH010000090.1:0-3313 GCA_934096595.1 uncultured Bacilli bacterium
AGGCAATACTACTACTAATAATAGTTATTATAAATATATATTTACCACTAATACTATCGGTATCTTTACCCTTATATTTCTTAATAAAACTATTTTATAAAGTACTAGTCTTATTTATAACATCATTAACACTAGTAGAAGCATTTTCTTCGGATACACTACTACTTGTTATATAAGGAATATTATATACTTCATAATCTTTCTTTAATAGACATTAGTTTGCCAGTTTCTAATTTCAATGCCTCTCAAAGTCAATTAAATACTGACTTTTTTAATTTTTGTGTTTGCGTACAATCGCGGAGTATTGCATAATAACATTAAGAATGGTGATAATATATGCGCTTAAAAACTTCCAAATCTAAGAATCTTTCCGAATAATGAAAAGTGATTTTCTTACTAGACCTGTAAATTTATCGAGAAAAGATAGAATCAAAGCTCATTTTATGACTTGTTTTATATCACTTTTAGTCTATCGAATCTTAGAAAAAAAATTAAATTATAAATATACAATTAATGAAATATTAGGAACATTAAAAGGTATTAATGTTTATGAATCAAAAGGAGATGGTTATATTTTGGTTTATAAACGCACTGATTTAACTGATGATTTACACGATTTATGTAATATTAGAACCGACTATGAAATAAATTCTCATCAATATTTCAAAAAAATTTTTAATACTTTTAAATAGTGTCATGGTACGCATATTTTTAGACTTCAAAAAATCTCTCAAAGCCCTATAAATACTGTGATTGGGAGATTTTAACTTTTAGAAACTGTCAAAGTCAGGAGTATAGCATTTGCCTATTTTAGTGTCAATAATTTATATTTTAGCAAATATCACATTCTTTAAAACTTTTAACTTTTCTTAATATTTATCTCTACTATTTCACTATATTTACTAGTTCTGACTTGATTATGCCAAGCTCCAACTCCTGAGGAAACAATTAACCTCTTATCTTTATAATAGCCGTACTTTAAGAAATAACCTAAAGGCCAAATCTGACCAGCATGAGTATGTCCTGATAACTGAACCATTATTCTAGGATCCATATTTTTTATAACATTAGGCTGATGGTCTAATAATATTGCAGGTCTATCTAAATTATAAGTTAAACTATTTAAATCGACTCTTTTCTTATCTTTTAAATCTCGTCTACCAATCAAATAGAAGTTATTATTTATTAAGACACTTTCATCTTCTAATACCCGAAAGCCACTTTCTATCAAATAACTTCTTCTCTTATTATTTAATAAATCATGATTTCCTTCCACATAATAAAGTCCATACTTAGTTTTAATAGCACCTAACCTTTTAATAACTTCCTTAGTTTTACTATCTTTACTAAATTCATCTATTAAATCACCATCAATTACAAAGACATCATAATCTTTAGCACTTACTTCGTTAACTAACTTTTCTAACTTACTACTTGATAGTGTTGATAAATGCACATCACTGACATAGGCCATTTTAATATCTTCCGAAATATCACTATTTTCTAAATTATAAGTCGTAAAATGTAAATTTTCGACATTAATAACTCCTAATATTACTATAATAATTGGTATTACAAAACATAAATAAAAGCTTTTATCCAAAAATTTATTTTTAAATACTTTATGGATAACATAATATAAAGCATTAAACATCAAAACATAAATAATATAAGTTGAAATAACACTTCTAAATAGTAAACAAACTAAAACGACAAAAATAACCCCTATTCTTTCATTTCGCTTTTTTAACTTTTTTTGCATATGATAGTATTCTTCAATATTTTTAATGGCTAAATAGGAAGTTACTATCCATAAAAAAAGAAGTATTAAAGCGTGTATTACCGACATAATCTCCCACCTTTTTATACTTCCAAATATTAATATCTATCTCTACTTCTTAAGAATGGAGGAATATCAACATCACCGTCATCCTCATCTTCATCTTTATTATTATAAGAATCCATTCTTGTATAGTCAGCATCGCCATCATCAGAATCGCTATCCATATTATCATCAAAACCAGTGGCAATAACGGTAACAATTACTTCATCATTTAAGTTTTCATTGATAACGGCTCCAAAGATGGTATTAATATCCGTATTAGCAGCGTTTCTAACCACTTCGGCAGCATCTTCTGCTTCAAATAAGGTTAGTGAATTACCACCAGTAATATTGATAATGGCATCCGTTGCTCCATCGATGGTAGTTTCTAATAATGGACTGGATACGGCTTGTTTAGCAGCTTCCACAGCTCTATTTTCCCCAACACCAATACCAATACCAATAATGGCATTACCACGCTTTGACATAATAGTCTTAACATCGGCAAAGTCTAAGTTTACTAAACCAGATACAGCAATTAAATCGGAAATGGATTGAACTCCTCGTCTTAAGACATTATCAACTTCTTTAAATGCTTCCATCATTGGCGTGGTTCTATCAATAATATCTCTTAATCTATCATTAGGAATAACAATAATTGTATCCACATGATGTCTTAATTCTTCAATTCCAATTTCGGCATGATCCATTCTTTTCTTACCTTCAAAACGGAACGGTTTAGTAACAATGCCAACAGTTAAGGCTCCTAAATCTTGAGCAATTTCCGCAACAATTGGAGCTGCTCCGGTACCTGTGCCGCCACCCATACCACAAGTAACAAAGACCATATCAGCCCCACTTAAGGCTTCTTCAATTTCTTTTTTACTTTCTAAGGCTGCTTCTCTACCAACATCTGGATTAGCGCCAGCTCCTAGTCCGTTAGTAATACTCTTACCAATTTGTAATTTAGTTTCTGCTTTACTTACATTTAAAACTTGTAAATCCGTATTGGCAACAATAAATTCTACACCTTGAACACCCGATTCAATCATTCTATTAACGGCATTACAACCGCCACCACCAACACCTATAACTTTAATTTTTGCAATTTGATCCATTTTCATCTCGTACATAAACACTCTCCGTTCTCGTTATTCAAAGAAATAATCAAAGACTTTCCCAATAATACTATTACTACTAGTTCTAGCTTCGCTTTCTTCTTTACTAAATTCTTCTTGTTCTTCTAAACTCAATATGGAATAATCGTAATTTTTTAACTTAGCATTATAATCATACCACTTAATTAATCCCAAAGTACTAGCATACCTTGTATCTCTAATTCCAATTGTATTAATATAGCAGGTGCGCGCATTCTTACCAAATACTTCTAAAACATTTAAGTCAAAATCGCCTATATTTGCTATTCCACCTGTACATATTATATAACTTATTTGTCTTTTTGTTAAGGTGTTAATTTGCTTTTTAGCCATT
>CAKOMH010000091.1:0-3222 GCA_934096595.1 uncultured Bacilli bacterium
AGTTACCACCTAATAAAAGTACAAAAATAATTAAGATAAACATGGTAACACTAAGATAATTTTTTTCTTGCATTAGTTATAATCCGCCTCACTTAAATAAGTATTTATTTTGTTGTGAAAGTTCGTAATTGCATCTTCATTCCAATAAGTATCGGGTCTCATATCAAAAGATACCAAAGATGTTTCATCATCATAATTAATAATTTTACCATCTTTAACAAATATTAAAGCGGGCGTAAATAAGTATTCTGCTCCCATATCCGTAATTTTTAAATATTTACTAAGTAAATCTTCTATTTGTCTAAAATTTTTCGTCTTTTTAGTTCTATCTTCTATAACATCATAATAATAAACTTTCGTAATATTATTTTCTTTTAAAATGGGATATAGTTCCCGAACATACTCTTGCATCCACGCATTACTAGAAAAACCTACTAGAATAATTCCCGTTTCATTATTTAAAATATTTAAAACTCGATTAGAATTAACATAAACAAAGGGATTATCCATATCAATAGTTGTATATTCTTTACTAAATCTTTCCGCATCGGTAATGGTACTACTAAAATCTTTTTTTCCTAAGTAGACAAAGCACCATATCAAAAAAGCAAATAAAACTAAATATATAAAATTTCTTGTCATTTTTTTCATTAAATCATTACTTCCTAATCTTTGAATTTAAAAACATAACCCTCAATTTCAATGTCATCATTTAAAGTTGCCCCCGCATTAAGTAAGGCTTCTTCAACACCCATGCCTTTTAATTTTCTAGAAAATCTCGCCACGGACTCATCTTCGGTAAACTTGGTCATCTTAAATAACTTACTAATCTCAGTTCCTTCAACCCGCCACATACCATTAACTTTCTTTACTGTAAAAGGCAAGACATTTTCATATTTGTAAACAACATGGGAAGCATAATCTTCTTCTGAATATAATTCATTTTTAGGAGTTTTCTCTATTATATCCATTAATTTGGTCATAGCCTTATCAATTCCGTCTTGCTTAATTGCTGAAATTGGTATTACTTCAACATCAGGATATGCTTTTTTAAATTTTTCTAAATTAGCCTCGGCATCTGATAAATCCATTTTATTAGCTAAAACAATCATTGGTTTACCTGCCATTTTCTTACTATATCTATTAATCTCGGTATTAATAATTTCATAATCACGGATGGGGTCGCGACCTTCACTACTTCCCATATCCACTACATGGGCTAAAACTTTGGTACGCTCAGCATGTCTTAAAAATTTAAGTCCTAAACCAACACCATCGGCAGCTCCTTCGATTAACCCCGGTAAATCTGCCATGACAAAACTACGACCGTCATTTAATTTTACCACCCCTAAATTAGGTGATAATGTTGTAAAATGATAAGCCGCAATTTTCGGTTTAGATGCGGATATTACTGATAAAAGAGTAGACTTACCAACACTTGGAAAACCAACTAACCCCACATCTGCTAACACTTTAAGTTCGCATTTGATTAGTTTTTCTTCCCCCGGTTCTCCATACTCACTAGTTTTAGGGGCAGGATTTTCATGTGTGGCAAAGGCTTTATTACCACGGCCCCCACGACCACCTTGACAAACCGTAAAACGCTCTTTATCATGAGTTAAATCAACTAAAACTAAATTGGTATTAGCATCGTACACTGTTGTTCCTTCTGGAACTTTAATGATTATATCTTTAGCATCAGCTCCCGTACGATTAGACCCTTTACCATTATCGCCTTTTTCGCCTTTAACAATTTTATTATATCTTAAATCAACTAATGTTCTTAAACCTTTATCAACTTCAAAAATAATATTTGCTCCGTGGCCGCCGTTGGCCCCATCTGGTCCTAAATTAGGCATACACTTTTCATGATGAAAAGAAGTACAACCATCTCCACCTTTACCTGCTATTAATTTTATTGTTATTTCGTCTACAAACATTATAATGCACCTTCATTTCTTCTTTATTTTACCAAATTACTTATAGTATGTCTAACTAAATTAATTCTATTTACAAGATACTTAACATTTTCAAAGTTATTCATTTTTATTTCCAAACTCTTATCTTTAAGTTTTAAAAAAACTATGCTTTTACATAAATCTGTTCATTTGACGCATAGTTTCTTTTATTTGTTTCTGTGAAGGTTTCCTTCCCATACTACTAAACATAACTTCAATCATTTTTTCATTAATTGGGGGATTTTTCTTCATTTCTTTTTGAACTAATTTTCTTGTTACTATAAAACCAATAACAAAGCCAATAATAAGTCCTAAAAGAATTAATAATATATCATGTAACATAATAATTCTCCTTACGAGAAGATTGTACTAAAAAAAGTATTTTTAAGCAATACTTTCTATCCAAAAATAATCCTGATTTTGAAAATCACAAGCAAAAAGATTACTATTTGTCTTTAGTTTACTAAAAAACTCTGGTTTAACCGCCGTTGTTTCCATAACTAAATAAGCATTACCAATTTTTAATTTGGTTTCTTCATCGTTATAGTAGTTATTGTAAATATGCGTATTCATAAACTTTGTATAATGGTCATTATTGCGATAACTCGTAAACAAATAATTATTTAGTTCTAATTTGTTTATCGGACTAACCATTTTCTCATACATATTTATCCCATATTCTTGTTCATTACTATTTAACATGTAGATATTTTGAAATGACTTAAATAAGTTATAGGGACAAACTCTTGTCATTTTCTTAAACTCATTATTAATATTAAAAATATAAAACTTTCTCAAATTTATCACCTATTAAAAGTATATATGATTCCTTTGAAAAATTATGTCGAATTATTAGACCTGTTAAAACTTTTTTCGGGTCTTAAAAGCTCAAAATTCATAGAGTATAAAACTCTATGAAAGCTTAATTTCGGTATCTCTATTTAATTTATAACTTAAATATACCATAGTTTTTCTTCTTTTTAAAGGAGATTTTTTATAGTTTTATAGTCAAATTTCTAGTCAAGAGCTTTTATGACAAAGCCAGTATTCACCTTACTTTCTACCTCATTTTTTAGTCAAATAAAAATAATATTTCTGGTCAAAATTATCGTCAAACGCCTAATTTTACTAGGTTTTTCCTACTATTTTCATAGAGTTTTATACTCTATGAAGCCTAAATTTCGATAAATAAGGAGTTTTGACTATGAAAAAGAAATATTTTATAACGGGATTTATGATAATTTTAGGAATACTTGTTCTATTA
>CAKOMH010000092.1:0-3196 GCA_934096595.1 uncultured Bacilli bacterium
AAAACTGATAGACTTGCTACCAGAATATTTATAAGTAATGGGGCCATTTGATAAGAGAATTTTATAAATTAACATACTGAAGTTATGTTTTTTTATTTGGCCCCATTAATTATTAATATCAATTATAAAAGGATCATTTACTGTTCCAATACCGCCAGATATTTTAACATCAGCTTTTAACGAAATAACAGGTTTAACATAAGATTCATAAGTAACCGGTTGCCATGCTTGAAGATATGTTGGTGTAAGAGTCCAAACATCTTGTGTTGAATAAGATGGATCATATCTACTTGGTGACATTGTTAAATATGAATAATTGCTATATGTCCAAGCAAACTTATTTTTTATAGTGTCTTTATTACCAGCAAAAATCAACTCATCATAAGTAATAGTGCCAATCGGATAATTCAAAGATTTATTGCCAATATTTGCTGTAACAGTTGTAAATAAATCACTTTCTTTATTTTTGCAAATATAGGAAACTTTCTCAGAAGTATAACTTCCAAATATGGTAACGGAATTTGTTGAATAGCCATCTCCACTGAATAATGAACGATCATTGCAAAAACCACTATCGCTAATATATTTTTCATAGCTCCTATTTACAATATTATTAGAATACCATTTATCAATAAAACTCTTTAGAGTTGAATTTATTTCATTTTTCAAAGAATTTTCTCTAGAATCCACATTGTTTCCATACATGTATCCGCCATAAGCAGGTGAATTTCTATCATTATTGTATGAAGTTTTACCAATAAATTTATCTAATTCATTATTTTTATTGCCGGTTCCATTAAACATTAAACGAATAGTATTATCACCGTTTATTCTAATAATCTGCCAATAAAATCCAGCAAAATATACATTATTATTGTTAATATTTCCTCGGTAATAATAAGTTGTTCCATAATCATCGGTTGATTGGTATAAACCTTTATCAGATTTATCAATTTCATTTTCATATGATGTCATTTTTTTTACAGAAAATATATATTTTATTCCACTATAATTAGAATAAACGGTCACATTTTCTTTTTCTACCGAAATAATTTTATACACAAATTTATCAGATGTACTATGATAATTCCAGTAGTATGTATAACCATCAACATCTCTAGTTGTTATTCCTTCGTTTATTATATAGTAATCTTTTTTTTCGAAGTCTAAAGATGTTGGATCAATGTTAACAAAATTATCCAAATAAAATTCTCCATTGTCTTCATTAAATGTTAAATTACTTGATACATTCACTAAATAATCATTTTTAGCTAATAACGATGTTTTTTTATCTGAATTAATTGATTCACTTGCAAATTTTGTGACTTCCAATGTCGTAATGTCATTAGATATATTTTCTTTCCACTTTATTATTGGAGCAGTCTGACTTAAATCCGGCTCTCCTTTAGCCTTTATCTTTTCTATAGCTTTCTCAGGAGTAGTCTGATATTCATTAGCAAGTATGGCATCATGTAAAGTATCATATCCCGCATCTTTAGGACTATAATTACTAGGTTGAGCAGTTACTACTATTTTAGAAGTAAATGTTTTATTCTGAGCATCATCACTTAAAGTAACTGATTCATCTATCCATAATCTTAAAGTATAATCTACAGAATCTCCTACTCCTAAAGAACCAGATACTAACTTTCTAGATTCTACACTACTACTCATAATAGTATTAGCATTATCTAAATTACTTAATAATTCTTTATGTTCATTATTAATCATTACAGCCATATACTTACTATTCATAGTAGTACCTTCTAACATTTCTAAGTTAACATCATAAGAAATAAAAGTATCACAGGTATTATTAATAGTAAAAGAATATGGAGTTAATTTTTTAGCTTCTATATCACTTATAGGATATGTATTATTTAAACTAATTTCATTCTTTTGATTAATTAATTCTATACTTAAGCATTTACTTTTACCTATATTAGTTTTATCACTAATATAGGTAAATCTCCAGTAAGCATATGATGTTCCTACCAGTATTAAAGATATACCCAGAATAGTTAACACTGGTAATATTATTTTCTTTTTCATCAATTATCCCCTATTCATCTATACTTACTAAAGTTATTCTAGCATAACCATTACCCTTTTTAGCACAGTAACTAGTAGGCGTTTCTTCATTACAAGTAGTTGATATGGTTTTAGTACTTTCTTCATTAGATTCTTCACAGTTATAACAATACATGACTTTATTAGTTAGAAGTGAATTTCCAATGTATCCAGAACCGCCACCAGATGTAGACCAAGCATAACCACTTGATATATCATTGCTCGTTAATGTATAACCACCATAGTAACCACCACCGCCGCCAGGTATTTCTTGATTAAAATTTCTATCCAATTTGGGTGCAGAACCACCTTGTCCGAACGAATAACCATTGGTTTGATTTGCTTTTTCGCTACAAATATCCCAAACTTTGGCTCCTATTTTTACGCATGCCCCACCAAGATAACCGCCACCCGACGACAAATACATACCAGCATTTACAGCAGAAGAAATTCCTGTTGGAGACGCACCCATGCCACTTGAACCTCCAGCTACAATTAAAACAGCTGATTTATTACTTTCATAATTTTTTAATTGCCCATCAGCAATAAAAACATTTTGCATTGAGGTTGCTCCACCGCCGCCTCCACAAGCATCATCATCAGCATGGTCCCAATCGCCGTTTCCACCGCCATTCCAACCTCCTAAAGATTGATTACCGATAACCCCAATATTACCTTTACCTCCAACACTAATAAAAATTTGATTATCTTTTTTTAAATATATCTTTCCATTTGAATACCCACCATAAAAAACATTTTCTAATTCATTGCCATTAAAAATGGCGTTTCCTCCCTGCGCTCCCCATGTTTCTAACTTATAAGTTCCTGAAATTGGAGCAGCAAAAGTTTGTTCAGCTCCTGTATAATCAAAATTAAATACAGTATCACCAGTATAGTTTATTGGTTTACCTACTACTACTATTTTAGATTTAAAAGTTTTAATCTCATTATTCAAATCTTCTAAAGTAGTATTATAATCTATCCATAGTCTTAAAGAATAATCTTTACTTTCTCTAGATTTTAAAATACCTGTAGTTAATTTTCTACTTTCTATACTACTAGTATTTACTTTATCCGTAGAATCATAACTACTAAGTAAATTTATATTACCTTCAAACATTACATC
>CAKOMH010000093.1:0-3031 GCA_934096595.1 uncultured Bacilli bacterium
GTTCTGGATTAATGTTAGGAGGAAAACCCATAAATATCACCCTTCCTACAATTATCCATATATTTAATTTTATGCAAATTAGAAACTTTTGGTGTTAGAAGAAATCTTATCCTTTCTAAAATTATTTTAAGTTATTTACGAAAAAATAGCAATATGATAAAATATAGTTTATTAAAAAGGAAAGGAATCAATCTTTGATTGATAAAGAATAAATGAAAAAGAAATTATTATTAAAAATAAAGAATTTTGTTTTAAGTTTAAGAAAAGTTTACAATAATCAAAAGGAAATAATTGTTGATTTTCTAAAAAGTGATTTAGCTGATTATTTAGAAAGTGATAATTGTAAAAAACAAATGGAAGACTTAAATGTTCAAGATGAAACTAGTTTAAAGTTAGCAACGCTAAAAATTTATGGGGGATATTTTTCGGATGAAGAGCACCAAAAATGGTATGACTATATAATTAAATCAGCAAAAAAGAGTCCTAAAAAGAAATTAGTTCAAGAAAATTTTCCAACTTTATAATTTTATGATATAATACTTGAGAAATTTATATTGTTTGTGAGGTGAAAAAGATGAAAGTATATAAAAAGAACTTACCAGAAGGCGTTAAAAAATGCTTTGCTTATGAAAAAGGTGTTAAAGTAAAATTAATCAACAAGTTATATTTAGATGAAAAAAAGAGAAATAAAAAACTTGAAAACGCTAAAAAAGCTAACTAATTAGAATGTATTTAAACATTCTTTTTTTTATAATATTTAAAGAAGGCATAAAAAAAGCCATATATGACTATTAATTGCGATTATAGCATTTACGGCGTCTTAATTCTTCTAAATAACAACTTTGAGTACTGTAAAGATTAACTATTTCATTACCGATAAGAAGAATATTATCTTCTAATTTCTTATTTGGTAAATTTTTAATGAAAGCCATTTCTTCGGCACTCAAAACCTTTACAGACATTAATTTACCATGCACTTTCTAGTTGTTTCAACATTTTTGGCTTGTAGTCCCTTAGGGGTTTCTACTAGATTAAAAGTTACATAATCACCTTCTTTTAAAGTTTTATAACCGTCCATAACAATTTGTGAATAATGAACAAAAATATCTTCTTTACCTTGATTTTCTAAAAACCCAAAACCCTTTTCATTGTTAAACCATTTTACTCTACTTTCCATTTCTTATTCTCCCTTCGCTTAACATAGTTATATTATCCCATAAATAACTTTAAATAACATGTAAACAAACTGTAATAAATATGTAAGAAAACTGTAATTTTTAGATGGAGTTTTTAATTAAAAAATTGGACTTAAAGCCTTATAAACACTAACTTTGAAAAAAATTAAGAAAATAAAAGTAAACGCCGTTTTTATAAAAAAAATATTTTCAAAAAGCATATGTAAAAAAGAAAGCAATCACGAAAACAGACTGCTTATTTACTTATTATTCTTTTTAAAGAACTCACCGACATCTTTTTCAAGGACAATTGAAATACGATACAAAGTTTCAATTGAAAAGCCCCTTTCACCTAGCTCTGATTCTATACGACGAACAAACTCTGGTGAGCGTTCAGCATATACGGCAAGTTGTTCTTGAGTATATCCTTTTTCTAATCTGAATTTACGGATATTTTCCGCAATTACTTGTTTAATATCAGGATTAAAGTTAAATTTTTTATCGTTATAAACCATCTAATACCACCTATAAATATTTTGCCATTTTTTTCCAATTAAGTATGTAGCCCAGAATGACCGCTTTTTTGTAATAAAAATTATTATTTTGTGCTATAATAAATGTAGTGATGAGAGAGAATTTTTAATGTAAAACTTATTAACACTATAGCATAGAGAAAGGATGTAATGTAATGAATAAAAAAAGCAGTTTAATTAATACAAAAGTTGAGGGAAAGGAATTGAATAAGTTTCTTAATAAGACTACAAAAGAATTAAAAAAAATCACTTTGGAAACAGTTAATTTATATAATAGACAATGTCAAATTTTAAAGAAACAAATTAAAGCATTGATTAAGCTAGAACCTAATAGGAATTTTGAAAGTGCCCATATGAAATGGGAAAAAGAACTGGGAGTCTTGGAGGATAATTATAATTTAATTTTTGATAAGTATCTTAAAGAAAAAAAAGAACTTGATAAAGTTACTAGACTTAATCTTTATTAATAACAGTTATAATTTTATTTATATAGCACTTTGTAAAGTTTTATTTTGCGAATAATGGTCTTTTTTAGACTATAATCAACATAATGGCTTTGTTGATTGATTTATTATAGCATAATTAATTTTAAAAGATAGGGAAAAAGTTAAGACTCATTTATCTTAACTTTTAATATGCTATTATTGCGTAAAAATTAAATATTTAAATTTTAACTGTTTTTAGTTATTTAAAAAGGCAATACTAATTATGAAGATATAACCTAGTATTGCTCTTTTTTTGACTATCATTATTATTTGCACATATGATTCTTATAGTATAAGGCATAATCACCTATATAAACATCTCTATTACCATCTAAAGTATTACAGGCTATTATCGTTATATTTTTGTCTTTATCTTTATAAATAGTAGTGCCACCGTCATCTAAAGCAGCAGTTTTCTCTAGTTTATTAGTTAAATCTTTTATACTTCTATCCAAGGTTTTGTTAAGACCGTTGGCATAATCTTTAAAAGACATTTTCCGACCGGCATCAGTTACATATAAATCACTAACATTTTCTTCTAAATATACTTTTATATTATCATTATTTAAGTATTCATTAAATTCAATATTACCACAGGTTTGATCGGCCACAACAGATAATTCTATATCGATATCATTATCCTCATAAGGGCCACCTTTCTTAAATTCTATATACTTTTCATCAACATTAGTAAGTTTTAAAAAGTTTTTTTGATTTGGGGTGTTATTTTCAACTAATTCAACGATGATTACATGTTTTTCGCTGTCAACATAAAAAGCACTTAAATTTGATTTATCAGCGCGCGAAGTGCTAAAGTAGGCATTGATGGCCTTATAGG
>CAKOMH010000094.1:0-2973 GCA_934096595.1 uncultured Bacilli bacterium
CTATAGAAGTATAAAATACCATCAAAGCTACTATAATATTTTTGTTTAGTTGAAGCTTTACCATCGTTAAGATTTAAGCCTTTTTCTAAAACATCATTATTATTTTTCAAGAAAACAGTTAAAGTATTATTATTAACATTAATTTTATAAGCATAACTACTACTTTTTAAAACCCCATCTTTACTATAGGTATTAAGTCCACTATAATCTTCATTATAAAGACTATAACCAACTTCATTATATTTATTTTTTTCATAATCTCTTATATATAGGGAGCCATCATTTACTAGGGCAACATAAGTATTATTAATAATACTTATATAGTTATAACCAGTAAAAATATCTTTATTTTCATAGTCAGTTAAATCATAAGAGTTACCATTTTTTACTACTAGATGAGCATCATCATAGTCATAGATAGGACGAGTTATTGCTTTAGTCAGAGTCTTGTCATCAAGATTTATTAAGTAATATTTACTTCCCTTTTTAGCTATTAAGGTATTATCCTTTTTTTCTAAAGAAGTTAAATTATCATAAGTATAATTAATGACAGTATCGATGGTATTACTAGTTATTTTAACTAAACCAAATTTTCCTTCTTCATTTTGTAAAATAGCATAATCAGTTCCTAATGTTTCATAGTATTTAATTTTTTTATAAGTACCAATAGTCTTATTTTCTAAAATATCATAAAGTTTCATTGTATCTTTATCACCATCATTAACGAAAACAAAACGATTATGGAAAATTTCACTACGAATTTGAACATTAGTATTATCTTCATAGATATTTTTAGTTACATTGGCATCATCTAAATCATTAGAAGTATAAGCCATGTAGCACTTATCTTCTTCTTTATTTTCACATTCATAAGTACCAATTTCCGTCTTTTGGTCATTTAAGAAGACTAAAGTTCCATCTTGATATTTATAGTTTCCTTTATCAACAACGATAGTCTCGGTTGGTTCTGGGTCAGGTTCTTCGCCTTTTTTAGGAAGTAAAAGATAAACAATTAAACAAATAAGAAGCAAAGCAATTATTGAAGCAATAACTATAATAGTAATTTTTTGCTTTTTGGTTAAAGGTTTTCTTAATTTTTTACCCTTCTGCTCTTTAGAATCATTCTTAACATTTTCTAAAGATATGTCTGTATTTTTTAAATCGGTATTTGAATCTTTATTATCAGCAGTACTCATATCATTACTAGCGTTTTCTTGTAAAAGTAAGGCATCTTCACTATCTAAATTACTATCCAAAGTAGAAAGACTATTAGGGTCTTCTAAATTTAAATTAGCAAAAATGTCTTCATCAGAAAAGTCTGAAGCTGCACTAAAATTGGGTTCGTTACTTTCTTCTTTTACTTTGACATTATCACTAGAACTAGCGAAAAAATCATCACTAGTAAACTCGCTTTTATCATCGTCAAAAAAAGAATCAGCGTTATTTACATCAAGACTTTTAGTATCTAGGCCGCTTAAATCATCAAGACTACGCGTATTTACATTATTTTTATCGTTATTCATAAAATTACACCTCTTATTTTACATTATAATTTTAGCATTTTTGTTTAAGCTTAGCAACTTTTATTTTTGCAACCTTAAATGAAACTTATTTCCAAATATAGTTTTAATGTCATTTAGAATTACCAAAGTGATAAATAAAACAAATAGATAAGTTATTTTAAGACTTTAACATTTTATCATCAATTATATAAAAGACCTCATTTGAGTAAGGAAAGTCAGGTTTTATAATGCCATAACTAAAAACTTCTAATTTTCGATTATGAAAATAATCAATCAGATTAAGAGTTAGTGTGCTATCAAGAAGAACAATAAAGTCATATTCTTGATAGGAAATTTCTGAATTAAAAAGATAATTTAGAATCCCACATTTATAAGATGGTTTAAGTTCTAAGAGTTTTTTTATAGGTTCGTTAAAAAAACTCATAACATAAAGATTTTTGGTTTTAAATTTTTCTAATAAGGAATTTAGTTTTAATATATCTATATCTTTTTCTTTAATCTCTATTAGAATTATTTTATCTGTTGGTAATTTTAAAACATCTTCTAATAAAGGAATATCTTTATTTAAGTCTTGATAGTTAGTTTTGTTTATTAGATTACCATCACTAAAAAAATCATGAACCACAACGAATTTTTTATCTTTGGTAGTACGAATATCTAGTTCAAAACCTTGATAGTTATTATCATAAATAGCATTTTGAAAAGCAGAAATTGTATTTTCATTAACATTACTAGTTACTTTGCCGCGATGTGCAATAAACATTTTTATCACCTAAAAAATAGTACGCTAAGATAACTTAATTTATTCTTGCTTTTGCATCGATAACTTATTTTTTTC
Source organism: uncultured Bacilli bacterium (assembly GCA_934096595.1). Classification (GTDB taxonomy): domain Bacteria; phylum Bacillota_I; class Bacilli_A; order RF39; family UBA660; genus CAG-605. The sequence continues at coordinate 2,362 of CAKOMH010000094.1, forward strand.
AATCTCGAAAGTTAAATGATAATTAAGCTAATTTTTTTATAAATAAAAATAGTATTATCACTAAATTATTTTAATGACAATACTATCCATTATATAAATATATTTTTCGGGAATTTTTAAATAATCATTTTCTAAAACTAAAAGCCCTTCTTTAATAAGATTGTTAACATTAGGATAAGCATCTTGTAAAGAAATATTGTATTTTTTTTGAAAATTAGAAAGACTTATGCCTTTTAAAAGCCGCAACCCCAGCATTATTTCGTTATCCATTTCTTCTTGTCTACTTAATAGATTTTGATGAAGACAAAAGCTTCCTTTAATGTAACTTGTTATACTTCTGGTATTTTCGTAACGAACATGACCTAGATAACCATGGGCTCCACAGCCAAAGCCATAATACTCATTATTTAACCAGTAGGTGGTATTATGAACTGACTCAAAACCCGTCTTAGCAAAGTTTGACACTTCGTAATGATTGTAACCATGTTTTTTTAACACTTTAATAATGTAAGCATACATTTTTGCATCTTTTTCTTCTTTAATATTTTTAACACCCTGATTATAAAGAATAGTGTTTTTTTCTAAAATAAGGGAATAAGTGCTGATGTGTTC
>CAKOMH010000095.1:0-2960 GCA_934096595.1 uncultured Bacilli bacterium
TATTTGTATAACAGGACCAACAGCGGTTGGCAAGACGGCTTTATCTATAGCGCTAGCTCATAAATATAATGCTATTATAATTAATTGTGATGCCATGCAAGTTTATAAAGGACTAGATATTGGTACCGCTAAAATTACTGAAACTGAGAAAGAAAATGTCCCCCATTATCTATTAGATTTTGTTCCTGTCGAAACTAATTATACGGTTTTTGATTATCAGAAAGACGCTAGAAAAATAATCGCTGAAAATAAAAATCACAATATAATCTTTGTTGGGGGAACGGGACTTTATCTTAAAAGTGTCCTATATGATTATCGCTTTAATCCAGAAGACAATAACCCTAAGTTTGACTTTATAAATTATACTAATGCAGAGTTATTAAATCTTTGCTTACAAAAGGATAAAAATTGTAATATTCATATTAATAATCGTAAGCGATTAGAGCGTTTTCTAACTAAAGAAGATACTACTGAGGTCCCTTGTAAACCTCTTTATGAATTTTATACAATTGGTCTTACAACTACTAGAGATATTTTATATGATAAAATTAACAAAAGAGTAGATAAAATGATTAATGATGGTCTACTTCAGGAGGCTAAATCTTTTTATGATAAAAAAATATTTAGTAAAGCTTTACTGACGGGAATAGGTTATAAAGAACTATATAAATATTTTGAAGGTGAAAATTCACTTGAAGAAGCTATCGATTTAATTAAGAAAAATAGTCGTCATTATGCTAAAAGACAATATACATGGTTTAATCATCAAATGAATGTGAAATGGTTTAATACTAACTATGAAGATTTTTCTAAAACTATTGCAGAAGTAGAAGCTTATATTGATTTAGAAGAAAAGAAAAAAGTTAGATAAAAAGTTATACTAAAATAAAAAAGATGACAAAATAATTATTTATTACTTAAAAATAGTAGTAATTTAGTAAAAAATGGAGTAAGAAGATAAAAAAATTAAAAAAAGATAGATTATTATTAAATTTTAAGAAGAAAAGCTTTAAAAGAAGTAAAAAAGAATAGTAAACTTAATAAAAAAAGTGTAAAATAAATGAAGGTGATAAAGATGAGATTATTTGTAATTGGGGGTAAAAGTGGTAGCGGTAAGTCAACTTTAGCTAAAATGATTAAAGAACATTATAATAAATTAGGTGAAAAGACAATAATTACCGAGTTTTCTAAATATTTAAAACTGTATGCCTATGAAATGATTTCTTGGCCTTGGGATTTAGAACATAAACCCCGCTTGTTTTTACAAAATATGGGGGAAAAAGTTCGCCGTGAGTTTGGTTATGATTTCTTTATTAAAAGAGTATTTGATGACATTGAAGTATTTAAAGATTATTTTGATAATGTTGTCATTGATGATGCTAGATTAGTTGAAGAAATAAAAGAAAGCAAATTTAGGTATCCTGATTGCGTAACAATTTATATTGAATCTAATGAAGATAATGGTTTAACTGAAGAAGAAAAGAACCATGTAACTGAAAAAAATCTTGATGATTACTATGATTTTGATTATAATATTAGATATATTTCTTTAGATAAATTAAATAAAGAACTAGAAAGTATATTGGAGGAAGTAAAATGAATTTAAGAGAAGCATATATTAATTTTTTTGTAAGTAAAGGGCATAAACAAATTCCTAGTGCTCCCGTAGTACCAGAAAATGACCCATCTGTGTTATTTAATACAGCGGGTATGCAACCTCTAGTACCATATTTGATGGGGGAGGCTCATCCTTATGGCAAGAGATTATGCGACTATCAAAAATGTGTTCGTACTAATGACTTAGAAGAAGTAGGCGATACTACTCATCATACCTTCTTTGAAATGTTGGGTAACTGGTCTTTAGGTGATTACTTTAAAGACGAAGCTATTTCTTGGAGTTTTGAATTTTTAACTAAAGTTTTAAATATTCCAGTAAATAAACTTGCTGTTACTGTATTTGCTGGTAATGAGGACATTGCCTTTGATGAAGTAAGCTATAATAAATGGTTAAGTTTAGGTATACCAGAATCACGCATTGTTAAAACTACAGAAGATAACTTCTGGATTGCTGGGGAGGCAGGACCTTGCGGCCCTGATACTGAAATTTTTTACTTCCGCAGTGATGATGAAGTACCTGATACTTATGATTTAGAAGATAATCGTTGGGTAGAAATTTGGAACAATGTTTTCATGCAATATTATAAAGATAAGAATGGCATTTCTGAATTAACGCAAAAAAATGTTGATACGGGGATGGGTATTGAAAGAACAACTGCCATTTTAGAAGGTGTTAATGATAATTATCTTTCTAGTATTTGGACTGATATTATCAAAAAAATCGAAGAAATTTCCGGTTTAACTTATACAGGTAATGAAAAATCAATGCGTATTATTGCCGATCACTTGCGTACAGCAGTCTTTATTTCGGCTGACCCTGCTGGTATTAAACCAAGTAATACGGATCAAGGATATATCCTAAGAAGATTAATTCGCCGCGCTATTCGTCATGCTAGAAATTTAAATATCGATATTAATAGCGACTGGGATACGGAAATTGTTAAAATTATTTTAAAGAAATATCAACCATATTACCAAGAATTAATTGATAATGAAAGAGCTGTCTTTGATAATTTAAACAGTGAAAAGAAAAAATTTAGTCGTACTTTAGAAAAAGGCTTAAAAGAATTTGCTAAGTTAACAGAAGGTAAAACAGTTATTGATGGTAATACTGCATTCCATTTATTTGATACTTTTGGTTTCCCATTAGAGCTTACTTGTGAAATGGCTAAAGAAAAAAATATGACCGTTGATATTGAAGACTATAAGACTCGTTTCAAAGCTCATCAAGAACTATCTAGAACTGCCTCTGCCGGTAAATTTAAAGGCGGACTTGCTGGTAATAGTGAAATTGAAACCAAATATCATACGGCAACCCATTTGCTTAATGCGGCTCTAAAAGC
>CAKOMH010000096.1:0-2855 GCA_934096595.1 uncultured Bacilli bacterium
TTTCAGTACCACAAACAACTACTTGGAATACATCAACAGCATTGTTATCATTGTCATTTCTTCTAGCAAGTGGTTTTAAAACAGCAGGATAATTATAAAGAATAGTTGGACCAACTATGTTAGCACGAATTTTCTTTTTATAAACGAAATCGATAATTTGACTAATAGATTTATATTCAGCCATATCAGCCATAGTAAATAAATTTCTACTTACGACTAATTCTTTTAAAGCATTAGGGTCAGTAATATTTAGGAAGTCATCTCCTAAGATTTCTTTCATAGCATCAATATAATTGATTCTATCCCAATTACCGTCAAATTCAAGTTCGTTGCCACGATAGCAAATAGATGTTTTACCAGTTAATTCAAGTAAAGCATTTTTAATAAAGTTTTGGAAGAAGACAATAGTATCTTCAAAGTTCCAATAAGCCACATACCATTCAACTTGAGTAAATTCTTGTAAGTGTTCAGTATCCATTCCTTCGTTACGGAAACATTTAGCAACTTCATATACACGGTCAAAACCAGCGGCAATGCATTGTTTTAAATAAGTTTCTGGAGCTATTCTTAAATTCATATCTAAATTTAAAGCATTATGATGAGTAAAGAATGGTTTAGCAGCAGCACCACTAACAGCAGTTTGCATAATTGGTGTTTCAACTTCTAAGAAACCATTTTCTCCTAAGTAACGATGTAAAAAAGCATAAAATTTACTACGACCTAAGAAAACATTACGTGATTCTTGATTCATAATTAAATCTACATATCTTCTACGATATTTAAGTTCAGTATCTTGTAAGCCATGGAATTTTTCTGGTAATGGTCTTAGAGCTTTTCCTAGAAATTCAAAAGAATGAACTCTTAGAGTTTTTTCACCAGTTTGGGTAGTAAATATTTCACCAGTAGCACCAATAAAGTCACCAGAATCAATAAGTTTTTTAAAGAAATCATATCTTTCTTCGCCTACTTCATCAATTCTAAATTCTAATTGTAAATCACTTTCTAATTCTCTAATACGCACAAATGATAATTTACCCATTTTACGCATAAAAATAATACGACCACAAACACTTACATCAGTAGTGCCGTCATTTAAATTTTTAGCTTCCTTTAAAGTATGAGTTCTTTTAAAACTATCAGGATATGGATTACATACCTTAGCTATCTCTTTTAATTTATCTCTTCTTACGATTTCTTGTTCGGTTAATTTTTGCATAGACATCACTTCTTTCTATCAAATGATAGCAAAATTAGTGAAATTAGTCAATTAATTTGCTACAATAATCATGTGATATTTATGAAAAAACCAACCTTTAAAACATATGCTAGTTATACTGATGATTTTGTTACTTCTAGTAACCAAAATTATGAAATCAAAGATAACTACAAATGGTTAAATACCAACATTTTTTATAAGATTATCTCTTCTATTCTTTATTTTTTAGCATATCTAGTTGCCCTTATCTATTGTAAACTAATTCTTAAAGTAACATTTAAAAATAAAAAAGTCTTAAAAGACTATAAAGGTTACTACTTATTTAGTAATCATACTCAAATGATTGGTGATGCCCTAGATCCTTTACTTCTTACTTTTCCCAAGAAAAATTATGTTGTTGTCAGTACTGCTAATTTAGGTATTCCCTTTCTGGGAAAAATCCTCCCCTTTGTTGGAGCTTTACCAATTCCTAGAAAGATTCATGAAAAAGAAGCATTATTTAAGGCTATGCACACTTTAGTCCAAAATCATTCGATAACTATTTATCCCGAAGCTCATCTATGGCCATATTATACCCAAATAAGACCACTTCCCATATCTTCTTTTAGATTTCCTGTTAAAGACCAAGTTCCCTCATTTTCTATGACAACCACTTATCAAAAAAAGCGTTTTGGTAACCGTCCTAAAATAACTATTTATATCGATGGACCGTTCTATCCTGATTCTAAAGAAACTCAAAAAGAAGCCGCTATATCTTTAAGAGATAAAATCTATAACCAAATGGTTTTAAGAAGTAAAAATAGTAATTATGAATATATCAAGTATGAAAAAAGAATAGACAATTCCAACGATAATAAATCTTGAAACTCTATTCTTTTTAAATTATCCTAGCTTATTTTTACTACTTTTTATTATTTATAATACTTTCTAATATCATTTAATAGATTAGAATTAAACATTTTATTTCTTAGCATTTCTATTTCAAACTTATATGGTGGATAAATCTTTTCTTTTTCATTATCTTCTTTGCAAATATAAGGAGTTTCTAAGATAAAAGGAATATTTTTAAGTCTTTCATTATAAATAACATTAACTAAATTATCAAAACCAATTGTTCCTAAACCAATATTTTCATGACGATCCTTATGGCTACTTATCAGATTTTTGCTATCATTTACATGAACACAGCCTATTCTTTCTAAACCAATTAATTTATCAAAATCATCTAAATAATTATCAAAAGTTTTAATATCTACTCCTGAATCATTTAAATGGCAGGTATCTAGACAGACTCCTAACTTAGTATTATCTTTGACATTTTTTAATAAATAATTAATTTCTTCTAAGTTAATACCACATTCATTGCCCTTGCCCGCCATTGTTTCTAAAAGAATTTTAACATTATAATCATTATCTAAAATGCCATCTAAAACTTTTACGATATTATTTAATCCTTCTTCTTTTGTTTCGTTAACCGCACTACCGGGGTGTAAAACCATCTGTCTAATCCCCATTAAATTACATCTTCTTAACTCTTCTTTTAAAAATTCCACTGCAAAATTTTGTTTTTCAGGATCATTACTGGCAGGATTAACTATATAAGGAGCATGACAAATGACATTATTTATATCAATACCAT
>CAKOMH010000097.1:0-2844 GCA_934096595.1 uncultured Bacilli bacterium
CATTTTTATCTTCGCCATATTCAAAATTAAATCTATCGCGTAAATCTATTAAAATATCATAAAATGCTTTTTCTTCAAATGTTAATCCAATTTTTCTAAAACTTTCTCTATCAATTTGCATATCTTGAAGAATTTTCAAAGCTTGTTCAGTTGCATTTTTAATAATCTCATCTGTTGTTTCATTTTGAGCAACTCCAGCTTCATCAGATGATAAATGTTTTCTTCTTTCGTGATATTGTTTAATAGTTTCATCTAATAATTCTTGATATTTTTTTCCAGCAATCTGATTTACTTTTTGGTATTCTATAATTTGCTTTCTTAGCATCTTAATTAATAGTTCTAATTTTGAGGCAGGCATTTTAACATCAATTAATCTTTCATAAGTTTCTGGACTAAAGATATTTTCTTCTTCTCCAGAATCTAAAATACTTTCAACCTTTGTATATTTAAGAGCTTCTTCAACCATTTGAGCAACATTTTTATTCATTGTATCTGCATCAATATGGCTTGTTCCTGTCATCTTTCTAACAAATCCAGCTATAGCCATAAAACACTGTGCTAAAGCCGATTCATTATCGCTTAGTTCTCCTGATGGTTGACAAATATCATATGCGGATCTCATTCTTCTTGTTGTTCTTAAAAAATATGTTTTAAATGATACTTTATTTACTTTTTTTCCATCATCGCTAACCATATTCATATTTTCATCAGAGGCAAATACATATTCGGCTGCTTTAGCTAATATCATATATCTATTTGCAGGATCTTCATTTGGATTTAAAAATGGTGATAAATCAAAATCAACAAATAAACTTTTTAGGGTATTTAATTGTTCGTTAAAAATATCAGTAGCTTGCTCCACATCATCTTTTGTTGGTGCAATACTTGAATCTCCACCATATAAAACCATGGCAGTTCTCATGTTATCTCTTATCCCAATGTAATCCACTATTAATCCATATTCTTTTCCCGGGTATTTTCTATTTACACGGCTAATTGTTTGAATTAACATATGCTTTTGAAGAGGTTTATCATTATACATATAAGTTAATGTAGGAACATCAAAACCAGTTATCCACATATCAACTACTATTACGATTCTAAAATTAGATTTATCTTGTTTAAATGAAGCATCCATTTTTTCTGAACGTTTATCATTTGTAACTCCACCTAAATAATTATACATTTCTTCAGGATCATTACTTCCAACGCTTGAAACCATAGCAATAAATGGCATTGGACTTAATTCTCTAAGTTCATCTTCAGTTATTTTAATATCCCCAGGAGTTTTCTTTTCTATAAACCATTCTGGATAATGTTCTTTAAATTTTTGTAATAATGCATAAGCTATAGGTCTATTTGAACAAACTATCATTGCTTTTTGAATTCTGTTTGGATCATTTTCACAACTTGATACATAATGGTCATGAATATCTACGGCTAATCTGTCTAATCTAGAAGGTTCACCTAAAATAATGTTCATAGAACTCATTGCTCTTTTACTTTTTTCAATCTCTTCAAATGTAGCACCTTCGTCAGCACATAATTTATAATAATTTTCAATTTCTTTAATCTTGTTCTCATCAAGTAATACTTTCGCAATGCGTGGATGATATTTTATTGGTACTGTTAAGCCATCAGCAACTGATTGATCCATTGTATATCTATCAATTTCATCACCAAATGTTTGGTAAGTCTCAGCAATTGGAGTTCCTGTAAAACCAACAAATGTTGCATGTGGAAAAGCCTCTCTTAAAACTTTTGCATACGGTTTAGAAATCAAAGCTTTCATATTTTCATCAACATCTTTGCTAAATTGAATTTTTTTAGAGTGATCTAATTGAGTTCTATGAGCTTCATCAGAAAAACATATAATATTAGGTCTATCATTTATTAATCCAATTAAATCATTTTTCCTATCACAAAACTTTTGAATAGTACAGATATAAAAACCACCACTTTGTCTTAATCCAAGTTCTTGTCTTAATTCTTTTCTACTTGAAACAACATTTACCGAACCGATATTTAAAAATTCAGTACTTTTAGTAAATAGTTTAGCTCCCTGTTTTTGTAATTCATTTCTATCAACAATCATTACTATAGTTGGTGAACCAATCTCAGGTATATCCGAACATCTCAAAGATAGTTGTCTTGCAAGAAAAGCCATTGTATATGTTTTCCCACAACCTGTGGCGCCAAAATATGTTCCGCCTTTACCTGTACCTTCTTGCACAGACTTTATGATACTTTGCTTTAATAATTTTGTAGCGAAAAATTGTGGGTATCTACAAACTATTTCCACTTCATTTCTATCATATTCAGTATCTTGAAAATATATATAATCTCTAAGTATTTCTAAAAATCTTTCGGGAGCATATACGCCTTTCACCATTGTCATTGTTTCTTCAAAAGGTAATGTAGATACTTTATCTTCTGAATTAACTCTTCTCCATGCATAAAAATGTTCATAAGGTGCCCTAACGGTACCAAGTCTTGTTTTTACTCCGTCAGAAACACATGCTAATGGGCAATAGTGTAATAAATGTGGCAAATCTCTCCAATAACGAATATTAATTTGTTCCCATGCATCATGAATTGTAGCGTTAGCATCCGATGGATTCTTTAGCTCCATTACACAAACAGGAATACCATTTATATATAATAGAATGTCTGGACGTCTATTTTCTGCTTTACCATTGTTTATATATTCAATAGATAATTGATTAACTACCTTAAAAACATTATTCAAAGTTTTATTTTTTTCAAAATTTATTAAATTAATAATTATTGTTTCTCCATTATCAAGTTGAAAATTAAAACCATCTACAATCCATTTATAAAACT
>CAKOMH010000098.1:0-2836 GCA_934096595.1 uncultured Bacilli bacterium
GTTATACTTTGTATGTCAAAATATCTACCATTTTCAAGATAAAAACCACCATTATTATTTCCATTATTGTTAAATGCAGCAATTTCATCAATATTTTGGATTATGCCTTTACTTATTAAAAATGTGGCCAGTGTATCTTTAGAGTACATGATATCATCAAGTTTAAAAGCATTTTCATCATTTTCATTAAAACTATCAACACTAAACCATATATTAAAACTTTTTTCTAAACCATTATCAGTTAAACAATACTTTCTTCCATCTTTCAAGGTTATTCCTTTAAAATTATTTGAATAACTAGTAGATAATATTTCATCTTCCGAAGATATTACTCCTAAATATTCTAAATAAACAGCCAACTTTTTATGATCATAAAATATATCATCAGCAATAATCATGTCATTTACATTATAAGTTCCTTCAACAATAGAATCAGAATATACTGAAGCAAAGCGACCATCTTTAAGAAGAAAGATACCCGTATTATCACCATTATTGCAAAAAGAAGATAATTCACTTACATCTTTAATAATTCCCTTACTTATCAAAAAAGTGGCAAAAGTATCCTTAGAATACATTATATCGTTAAGATTAAAAGCATACTCACCTTCTTTATCATAGATATATTTCACATCAAAACTTTTTTCGATGCCATTACTGTTAATTATATAGCGTTCTCCATCAATTATAACACTGCCAAAACTTATTCCACTTCTTATCTCATACGAATATCGTTCAATATCTTTAGCACTAATATTAAAGCCATTACTATTTAAATACAAAACAAGATTATCTTTAGAATCCCATATGCTTTTAGAATATTTAATTGGGGTAACTTTTTCTTCTACTTTCTCACTATCCACAACATTATCAGTATCAAAATCAATTGTTTCTACTTCTGTTTTAATATTACCAAGATAACTATTACTAGAAGGAGAAATGTAACCATTATTCCCTTCTGCATATGTTTTCATTTTATTTGAATTATTTACTTTTCCTTTAATTGCATCCATTAACAACATCCCCAAACTTTAATTATTTTTGCTATGATTACTTATTGATAAACACTAAATCAACTAAATATTTAAATTATTTATATAACCTACCAGTCCCCAAACTCATATCAGATGTTTGACCACTAGCATATAAAAAATCAAGATTACATTCTGATATAAGCACTTTGGCTAAAGTTTGATTGAAAATGCGAACCCTTGGTAGGTAACTATTTAGTGATTCTATATATTTATTTGCACTTTCTACATCTATAGTTGGTGCTGCTGAGTCTTGTTTACTGCCGGGAGCAACATTATTTATTCTCTCTGTTGCATACTTTCTACCTTCAATAGATAATTTATTTATTCCATCTAAGGCTTCATCTTTTAAAAGTTCGGTCATTTTTTGAGCTGGATTTTTTCTTTTCCACCTTGATTGTTCTAAATTAGTAAAGGCTGCAATCAAATCTTCTAAAGAATAACTGGAATTAGCGTATTTTTTATAATTTTGAACTAAATAATTTTGATATTCCTTGATTATTTCTTTTTTATATTCATCCGATATTCCATCTAAAACTATATTTATAGTACTACTATATATAGTGGTTATTAATTTTTTTATGTCCATATGTAAACCTACTTTCTACTTATTTGTAATTTTAATGCTAACTCAGCAATTATTTCTCTAAGATTAGTATCATTAGATTTTAATGTAGCTTTATCCATTGCCGTAACAAGCCTGTCAAAACACCCTTCACCACCAACTTTGTCAATTGAAGAAGCAAGAAAGTTAAGTGCTTTAAAATCGTGACTAAAGTATGCGTTTTTTAAGTTTTCAAGATTAAATCCCGGAATATTCAAATCCAGCAAATCTCGCAAACCACTTACACCACGCATATATCCACATTCACTAGCATGTTCACTACCCTCTATACATTCAGCAAGTAGCTCAGTAGTTGCCTCATTTAAACCTTCTCTAATTTCTTCTGAACCATTAAGCTGTGAAGCAAGACCACACTTATAAGCCAAAAATTTTCCATTGGAATCGTATATTTCATGAAAAGATAGCTGATGACATGACTCGTGAGCAATAATTAACTTCGTCAGCCCTTGATTATTTGAATTAGCATTTATAACTGAATTAATTCCGTTATTATAAGCCATACAATTTTCTTTTTGGCCTCTAGCTTTAAAATCTTCGGCACTTAAAAATACACAAGTGTTTTTTACAGCGTCAATTCTACTATTATCCACACCACCATAACCTAAAAATTCTTTTTTAAATTTTTCTAACATTTCATTATTGGCATACTCGACAAATACATTAATTTTTTTAAAGAAGTTAAATTTATTAGCATTATTTTTAATATCATATAGCGACTGCATATATGGCATATCAAGCGAATATCCATGACTTTCCAAATATTTTACTCTATTACATATATTAGTAACAATTTTGCAGACCTCTACATTATCAATTGGATATAATAATGTTACATTTTTGGTAATGGCATCATCACTGTTTTCAGCAACATAATCCAAAAATTGTTCTGTATCAACAACCGTACCATTAGAAAGATGAATAACATCACCAAAAGCATCTTTTACTTTAATTTTTGTTTCTAAATTAGAAAATTTAATAAAATTATCGGCTATACTTCCTAATTGATTTATACGCGATAATTCCATGTCAGTAAAAGCATTTTGATAGCCATTTTTTTCTATTGCTTCTTTTAATTCTTTAAATGCAAGGATATATTCTTTTCTCGAAAAATCTAAAAGTTCCGTACTACTAACAAATGAATGCTCATTTAGTGCTGAAACCATTTTAAAGGCATCATCAT
>CAKOMH010000099.1:0-2731 GCA_934096595.1 uncultured Bacilli bacterium
AAGTAATTGGTTTAATGGTAGAGGCATACCTTCTTGGCGTGATAAATTAGATTTGTTATTGCATCGACTAAATATCAATGCTTTAGATGACATTTGAGATTATTCTCATAAGAAAAAGTCATTCGTGAGGATGGCTGAGTTGAAATGCGAAAGTAAGTGAGCATTTTAACTTTTGTTCCTTAACAGACAAATAAACAAATTAAAAAATTTAATAGAAAATTAATAATTAGATAAGTATAGATGATAAATTTAGGCTTTTTTTAAGTTTTATTAAAACTTTTGAAGGAAAATAGACCTTACTCGGTAATATATATAATTAGAGGGATAAATATATTATTGAAAGGTTAATACTAAAAAATGACAAAAAAATTAATAAATGAAGAATATAAGGATTTTATAAAAGATATAAAAGATAAAATAAAAATTAGTCAATATGAAGCAATGAAAATGGTTAATCAAACACTAATAAAATTGTATTGGAGTATTGGCAAAGAAATTTATACTAAACAGCAGGAAAAAGGTTGGGGTAAATCAATTGTTGATGATTTATCAAAAGAAATTAGAAAAGATTTTCCGGGTGTTAAAGGTTTCTCTTCAAGTAATTTATGGAGAATGCGAAATTTTTATTTGACATATAGTAGTGAATTAAATCTCGCACCATTAGTGCGAGAAATTAGTTGGAGTAAAAATTTAGTAATAATGGAAAAATGTAAAAGTCAGTATGAAAGAGAATTTTATTTGAAGATGGTAAAAAAATATGGATGGACAAAGAATGTCCTAATTAACCATATAGAAAATAAATCGTATGAAAAGTATTTAATTAATCAAACAAATTTTGATGAAACCGTGCCAGAAAAGTATATTAATCAGGCTAAATTGGCGGTTAAAGATGAATATGTTTTTGATTTTATGGAGATGTCTTTGCAACATTCTGAAAAAGAATTAGAAAAAAGTTTGATAAATGATATGAAAGCATTTCTTGAAGAAATGGGTGTTAATTTTGCTTATATAGGAAGTCAGTATCATATAAATGTTGGCGGTTCAGATTTTTATATAGATATATTATTGTTTCATCGGGTTTTGAAGAGCTTGGTAGCTATTGAACTAAAAATAGGTGAATTTAAACCTGAATTTGTTGGTCAACTTCAATTTTATTTAACAGCATTAGATCGTCATGTTAAATTAGAACATGAAAATCCATCTATAGGTATTATAATATGTAAAAGTAAAAATAGAACTGTAGTAGAATATGCTTTGAATAATAGTTATAAACCAATAGGAGTAGCCACTTATCAAGTAAGTGATACATTGCCTGAAAATATGAAAGACTTATTGCCAACTCCTGATGAAATTGTAAAGAGATTAAAAGATTTATAATTTAAATTAGAGTAAGTTTAAATACAATAGATTTTTTTAGCATTTACTAAAACTTTTGAAGGAAAATAGACCTTACTCGGTAATATATATAATTAGAGGGACAATTATATAGAAAAGAGTGTTTATATGAATTATAAAATTAAAGAAATGCAAGAAGAATTAAAACCAAGATATCGAGCTAGAAAAAAAGGAATAAGTAATTTAAATAATGAAGAACTATTAAGTCTTATTATCAGATGTGGGACTAGGGATAAAAATGTTAAAAATTTATCAGTTGAAGTATTACAAAAAGTTGGGGATTTAAGTAATTTTTTAAATATTGATATTAATGATTTAATGCAAGTAAAAGGAATTGGCGAGGTTAATGCCCTAAGTATTATGGCTTCTATTGAAATGGGTAAGAGAGTATTAAATTATCATAAAGAAAGAATAAAGTTAATTAATTCTAAAGTGGTTTATGACTATATCAAGTATGAGTTTTTAGGTTTAAAACAAGAAAAAGTTCTTGGTATTTATTTAGATAATGCTAAACAATTAATTGAATATAAAGAATTATTTTTAGGAACGGTTAATGGTTGTTTGATTCACCCTAGAGAAGTATTTAAATATGCTGTTAGTTTATCAGCCTCTAGTATTATTTTAGTACATAATCATCCATCAGGTAATTTAAATCCTAGTAAAGAGGATATAAGAGTTACTGAGGAGTTAATAGAAGTTGGTAGTAAACTTAATATTCCTTTAATAGATCATATTATAGTAAGTGATATTGGTTATTTAAGTATTATAGCTAAAGAAAAGTAATCTTTTATGTATAGATTTTAGTAATGTGCGTAAAATAGTTTGATTTTAAAAATTTCATAGAGTATGAAACTCTATGAAACCGTAATTTCGGGTCTTATTTTTAACTTATATATTAAATATAACATAATTTTTATGCTTTTTAAAGGATAATTTAAAGCCTATTGTGGTCAATTTTATAGTCAATAACTTTTAAAGCAATGCAAGATATTATAAGGTTTAAAAGGCTATTTCTTAGTCATTAATTATATTTTTATTATAGTCAAAATTTCTAGTCAATAAATAAGAAAGTCTAGGTAAATACTGGGATTGGAGCGGCATTTTCATAGAGTTTCATACTCTATGAAACCGAAAATGCGTTATTTTGAGTTCCCAACGCACATATTTAGGTAATTATTTCTAAAAAAATGTAAATAATAAAAATAGTTAGGATATTTAATATGCAAAAGAAAAGTAAGATTAGTATGTTTATTATTGGATTAGTTATAGTTTTAGCAAGTATAGGTTTATCTTATGCTTATTGGAAAACTACTATAATGGGTGATAAGGGTAATAA
>CAKOMH010000100.1:0-2682 GCA_934096595.1 uncultured Bacilli bacterium
ATATTGAAGACTATAAGACTCGTTTCAAAGCTCATCAAGAACTATCTAGAACTGCCTCTGCCGGTAAATTTAAAGGTGGTCTTGCTGGAAATAGTGAAATTGAAACCAAATATCATACGGCAACCCATTTGCTTAATGCGGCTCTAAAAGTAGTAATTGGCCCAACTGTTCATCAAAAAGGGTCTAACATTACTGATGAAAGAATGCGTTTTGACTTCAGTTGCGATCATAAACTTACTGAGGAAGAAAAGAAAAAAACCGAGGATTTAGTTAATAAATGGATTCAAGAAGATTTACCTGTTGTTTGCAAAGAAATGAAAAAGGAAGACGCTGTTAAGAGTGGAGCCGAATGTATGTTCATTGAAAAATATCCTGATATTGTAACAGTTTACGAAATTGGTGATGTTTCTCGCGAATTATGTGGCGGTCCTCATGTTAAACATACCAGTGAAATTGGTAAATTTAAAATTAAAAAAGAAGAAGCTTCTAGTGCTGGCGTTAGAAGAATTAAAGCTGTCATTGAAGATTAATTGACAAGCAAGAAAATAAGCATTAAAATAACAATATAAATATTTTGGAAAGAGTAGTAAATAATGATTTAAATAGAGAGTTTGCGGCTGGTGGAAGCAAATTAAATCCCTTTACGAAAAACAGCCAAGAAAAAAATATTTCGTTAAATCGCGTTAAGATTAATTAAGGTAGAAAATTTCTATGAAGTAGGATGGCACCGCGTTAAAAACGCTCCTACAAAAGATAGAAATTTTTTCTTTTTAGAAATAGAAAGTAGGAAAACATGAAAAAATTATATGTAAATGAATTGAATGAACATTTAAATGAAAAAATAACCTTTGAAGGTTTTGTTGATACCATAAGAGATAAAAAGTGGGTAATGTTTGTCATTTTAAGAGATTCTAAAGGCAAATTACAAATGACAATTGAAAAGAGCGAAGAAAAGAATGCCCAACTTTTAGAATTAATGAGTAATATTACCGTTGATTCTGTTATCAAGGTTGATGGTCTTTTACAAGAAAATTCAGCTGTTAAACTAGGGGGTATGGAATTAATCCCTGATACAATCGAAGTTTTAAGTAAAGCTGAGGCTTTGCCATTTGATTATAATAATTTAGACGGGGTTTCAATTGATACGAGACTTGATTTCCGTTTCTTGGATTTAAGAAATGAGAAAAATATGTTAGTTCGTCAAATTGAATCTTGTATGGTAGGCGCTATGCGTGATTATCTATATCAGGAAGACTTTACGGAGATTCATACTCCTAAATTAATTGGAGCTGCTTCCGAATCTGGTAGTGAAGTTTTTGAAGTTAAATACTTTGATCGTAAAGCTTACCTTGCTCAATCCCCACAATTCTATAAACAAATGGCTATGGCGGCTGGGATGAGTAAAATATTTGAAGTAGCACCAGCTTTCCGTGCAGAAAATTCTAACACTAATCGTCATGCGACGGAATTTACTTCTTTTGACCTAGAATTTAGTTATATTGATTCATACGAAGATGTTATGGACATGGAAGAAAATTTACTTATTGCTGGTTTAACTAAAGTTGAAGAAAAATATGGCGACAAGATTAAAGAAATATTTGGTAAAGAAGTAATAGTTCCCACTAAACCATTCCCAAGAATAAAGTTACAAGATTTATATAATGAATTACAAGCAAAGTATAGTTTTGTTATTCCTACTGAGGATGTTGGCGATTTAAATGCTGAGGCTGAAAAATTAGCTTATAAATATGCAATGGAAAAATACAATAGTGAATTCTTATTTATAACGGATTATTCTAAGACTAAGAGAGCTTTCTATCATATGCGTAAAAATGATATTCCTCAAGGTTATGATTTAATCTGGCGTGGTTCCGAAATTACAACGGGAGCACAAAGAGAACATCGTTATGATATTTTAAAAGCGCAAGCTTTAGAAAAAGGTTTAGGCGAAGATGTTAAATTCTATTTAGAATTCTTTAAATACGGTTGTCCTCCTCATGGTGGTTTTGCCGTTGGCGTTGATCGTTTAACTATGCTTTTACTTGGACTTCCTTCAGTTAAAGAAACCGAGTTCTTATTTAGAGGTCCAAACCGCTTAGAACCATAAAAAATTAATATTTATGAAAGGAAAGATAAAAATGGATATAAAAGATATAACAAAAGATTTAATTGGAAAAGAAATTACCATATGTGGCTGGGTTAAAAATCACCGTAAACAGGCTACTTTTGGCTTCATTAATTTATTTGATGGAACTTGTACGAATAGCTTACAAGTAGTATATGATAATACTTTAAAAGGCTTTGAGGAAATTGGTCATATACATATTGGCTCTTCTGTTAAAGTTATTGGAACTGTTAAGGAAAGCGAAGGGAAGGGACAAGATATTGATTTAGTTGCTAGTGATGTTATTTTACTTGGCGACTGCCCAGAAGATTACCCAATTCAACCTAAAAGACATACTTTAGAATATTTAAGAAGTGTAGCTTACCTTCGTCCTCGCACTAATACCTTCCAATCAGTATTTAGAATTAGAAGTGCAGCCGCTCAAAGTATTCATGAATATTTCCGCAAAAATAATTACTTATATGTTCATACACCCCTAATAACAACAGCCGATTGTGAAGGCTCTGATCAAATGTTTAAACTTACAACTTTTGATTTAAATAAGGTGCCAATGAAAG
>CAKOMH010000101.1:0-2675 GCA_934096595.1 uncultured Bacilli bacterium
AGTTTTATTAAGAAATATAAGGGTAAAGATACCGATAGTATTAGTGGTAAATATATATTTATAATAACTATTATTATTATTAGTATTGCCTTATCTTTATTAGGTATTACTTTAAAAAGTATTTATTATAAGAAAAGAAACTTCTCTTAAGGGAGGAGTTTTTTCTTTGAAGTTTTAAAAATAAATGGTATTATATAATAGAGGCGAATTTAGGATATGGAAGTAAATATATATACAATTTTAGAAGTAGAATATAAAAAAAGATATAAGTTACCAGATTACTGGTATCAAATAGATGATTATAAAGTAATGACAGAAATAATAAGTAAGGCGATTAATAATAAGAAAAGAATTGAAGATATAGAAGAATATCAGAAACTAAATAAGGTGATAATGTATGACTAGGGAAGAATTAAGCCAAAAATTATTAGAAATAGATGATTTAAAAGGCGCTATTGATAAGTTAAGTCCTGAGGTTTTATCATATCTTGATATTAAAGTGTATAGTAGACCTATAAGTGGATATTATAATGCTTATGACTATATGCTATGTAGTAAAAAAGGTGAAGTAAGACCAAAGCGTGAAGATAAAGTAAGTAAGGAAATTATTATCCCTAAAATTAAGGAAGGAATGACTCTTGATTCTGGTTTTTTGATTCCAACTGATGTTTTACTTTCACCGTGGCCAGATTCTAATAAAAATGTTTTAGAACATATTTTGGAAAATCCTATTATATTACTTTTTGGTAGGTGTACTCCAGCAGTTGATAATTTAGGAGTAATTAAAACAGTTATAGAACATGGATATTATAGTTTTCTTAATATGGTTTCAATTAATTTATATAATGAAAAAATTATTGATGATAAAACTATATTAGATATAATGATAGAACATAAAATATTACCAGTAACTAAGTATGTTACTTATAATATGGGCCTTGATATTTTAGAAAACAGTTTTAAAGAGCCCCAAGATATTTTACTTGCTAAAGTAAAGGAAGATAAAACTTTATTAGAAGTTTTGCTTGAAAATAATATACCTTTTAAGTTTGATAAATATGATTTAGAAAAAGCCCCTTTAGAAGTAAAGAAAGCTATTTTATTAATATGTACAAAGGAAAATAGACTAGATTTAATAAGAAATATTTATGATTCTTTTGTTGATTCTACTAATTTAGCCATGGAAAAAATAAAAAGTTACAATCAAGAAGAGGATGTTATTAAGACTTACAAGATACCTTTGGAGTTTCAAGATAAAGTTAAAGAATTTTATCAAGTCTATGCAACGGGGACTAGTAGCAGTAAAGAAATTCTAGATTTAGCGGTAAAATCGTTTTTAAACTGTTTAACTGTAGATAAAACTGTTGCTACCGATGATATGGATTGTTTAATATCGATTAAGCAAGAATATCCTCATTTTCATTTTGAACACAATAAGAATAAAGGTTCATTTTTCTTGGCTGGCGGCGAAACAATTAGTATTGAAAGCCCTAGTTGTTTAGCTGTGTTTAATCATGAACTGGCACATGCTCTTCATCATTATATAATTGATGATTCTCTTGCTCCTTCGGCTATTCAAGAAGAAATAGAATTAGGAAGAGAAGAAAGTTATGATAATTTAAAAATGAAGGCTATTTATAATGAACTTAATAGTGAATCGGCATCTTTGGCAAGTAAAAATGATGCAGAATTAAAAAGAAAGTTTGGAGAGTTCATAATTAAAAATTATGGTTCTTTAGAGGCATATGAAGCACTTTTAAGGTCCAAATTTCAAAAAATACTAACTGATAGTACAACTGTTAGAGATTATACCGATGAAAATTTTGGTAGTGAGGTAAGCACTGAGGTAAAAAAGGCTCTTGATAGTATTATAACAAATATGGATATTAGTACGGCTGTAAGCAAGTTAACTAACCACTGCTTACAAGTTGAATATAAGCAGTTTGAAGCCAGGTTATTTGATGAAAAACAGGCTGAATTTTTGATGTATTATAATTTTATTGATGCTTATTATAATGGGGCTGTTGGCGAATTAGCTTTTGACAATGATATTAATAATTCTTTTTATAGCGTTCATGGTCTTACATATTTTCTTAAAGATGAGGATAATCAATATCGTGAAATGCTTGCTGATTATGTTGCCCTTTTAAAGAGTCTTAATGGTAAATATTATATAGATAAATTACGCGAAAAGGGTTTTGGTAGTATTATTGATAAGATTGATAAGGTATATCGCTATAGTGGTTATGAAAAAAATGTTAGTTTGTAATAAAACGGTGTTGTGTTAAACTTATGGTAATTAAGAAGCAATAATTATGGAATATTCTGGTTTATTAGCAGAAAAGTTGGTACTAAGTCTGCTATTATTTCCAAAAACACTAACATTATGGTGTGATGCAGTAGAAAAAAACTCAAACCTTAAATTGAAAGCCTATAATATAGATAATTAGAACTTTAACATATGCAAACTTTTAATGTCAATAACTTTTGAAAATGTCTTAAATAAAATTATTTATTTGCGTTTAAGCATATACGTGTGTTGTATGTGCTTTTTTCTGTTGTTTTTTAAATAATAAAGCCTTCCAAGGATGTGTCATAGGTGGTATATAAATTTTTTTAGGATGCTCTTGTTTGACATCATCATCTAACTCTGAAGAAACACTTTTATGTTTTTT
>CAKOMH010000102.1:0-2468 GCA_934096595.1 uncultured Bacilli bacterium
AGTTATTACTAAGGATATGTTAGTTCTATCTTGTGAAGATATTTCCGAATGTACCTACGAACTTACTAGTCCCGTAGATACTAGTAATGTTGGCGAAGTAACTGCTAGTATTACTGCTAAAGATAATTTGGGTAACAGTGCGGATTATACAATTGATTTAAATATTTTAGAAAAATTAACTAAATTAATATGCAGTAAATCTGGAATAGGTTTAGATGAAAATAGTAAAATGATGGTTGAAAATAATAACTATACTTTATTGTTTACAGGGGCCAAAGCGTTAAAAAAAGGTACTTTACTAACCACTAGAACTTATTTAGGAGAAACTGATTATACAAGTATTAAAGATAATTTACAAGCCAGTGGTTATATTTTAGAAGAAGTAAATAAGAAAGCTACTAAGACTAGTGAATTTGATAATGTGGCAAATTTAACTAATCAAGATGAAGTAAAAACTCATTTAGAAAGTAATGGTTATATTTGTAATATAAGTGAAGATTAAGATGACTTATTAATTTAAGTTGTCTTTTTTAGTATAGTTTTAATTTAAGTGGGTATACTTAGTCTAATATCCAAAAAATCATAGAGTATATAACTCTATGAAAGCTAACTTTAGGCACTTATTTTTAACTTATATATT
The DNA here is from genome assembly GCA_934096595.1 of uncultured Bacilli bacterium. GTDB lineage: Bacteria > Bacillota_I > Bacilli_A > RF39 > UBA660 > CAG-605. The sequence goes on from CAKOMH010000102.1 coordinate 641, forward strand.
AAATATACCATAGTTTTTAGGCAATTTAAAGGATAATTTTAAGTTAATTGTAGTCAATTTTCTAGTCAAATATTTACTTAATAAAGTCCGTGTTTATGAGGCTTTGCTAAGCATTTAATGGTCAAATAATTAATTTTTATTATAGTCAAAATTTATGGTCAAGCTTTTATTAAACCTAGGTAAATACAGGCTTTCTATGATACTTTTCATAGAGTTATATACTCTATGAAACCGAAATTGTGTTATTTTGAGTTCTGAACGCACATATTTAGGTAATTATTTCTAAAAAATTGTAAATAATAAAAGTAGTAAAGGTTTTGGTTATAATGGCAAAGAAAAAGAATAGTGTTTTACTAATAGGCTTAATATTGATATTAGTTTTAGCAATAGGATTAAGTTATGGTTATTATTTATTAAGTAAAGTTCAAGAAAATAATAATGTGGTAGGAAGTAAATGTTTTAAGTTAGAACTAGCAAGTGAAGAAAACAATATTAATTTAAATAATATGTATCCGATAAGTGATGAAGAAGGGAAAAGTTTAACTCCATATACTTTTACTTTGAAAAATACTTGTGATATGACTGCAAGTTATACTTTAAGTATGGAAATGTTAGAAGGTACTACTTTAAATAGTAAATATGTTGATGTAATGGTTAATAATGGTGAAATAAAATTGTTAACTAGTTATGATGAGGCAAATACTGTTCTAACAGGAAGTACGGAATCAAGAATATTAGATAGAGGTTTATTAGCATCAAATACTTCTAAAGATTATAGTATTAGATTTTGGATGGATAAAGATGTTGAAGATTCTGCTTCTATGAATAAGGTGTTTCAATCTAAGATAATAGTAGATTCAACTCCAATTAACTATGATGATCAAATAGTATATGATTTTGATTATACAGGAGGAGAACAAACTTTTATTGCTCCAGTTTCTGGGACTTATAGATTAGAAACATGGGGAGCCCAAGGTGGTGGACATGTTTCGGTTGGTGGTTATGGTGGTTATTCACTTGGAAATATATTCTTTTCAAAAGAATCAAATCTATTTATTAATGTTGGTGGTCAAGGAACCAGTAGTTCGTCTGAAAATCAATTGGGTGGCTATAATGGTGGTGGTTCAGGTTCAGTGCAAAATAGTTATAAAAATCTAAGATATTTTTCTTCTGGCGGTGGTGCAACACATATTGCTACAAAGTCCGGCTTGCTTGTTGCTTTAGAAGACAGTAAAAATACTATTTTAGAAGTATCTGGTGGAGGCGGTGGAGCATTTTATAGTACAGAAGGAGATAATTTAAATGGTGGCGCTGGTGGTGGCTTTTTTGGATCAAGTGGTGCCCAAGCAAAAGAAGGGTGGGGAACCTATGGTAAAGGTGGTACTCAATCAGCTGGTGGTTATTCTATTTGTGATGAAATAACTTGTAAGTTAGATTACGCGACTAATGAACATGACGCTGTTGGCTCTTTTGGAACTGGTGGATCTAGAGGAATTGTCTCTTCTGGCGGTGGTGCTGGTTGGTATGGCGGTGGTGGTTCTCATCATATACAATCAGCAGGTGGAGGTTCAGGATATATAGGTAATTCACTTTTAACTAACAAAGTTATGTATTGCTATAACTGTGAAGAATCTAATGAAGAAAGTACTAAAACCATATCTACCACTTGCAGTGAAGAAATGCCAACTAGTTACTGTGCTAAAAAAGGTAATGGCTATGCTAGAATAACTTTAGTAAGTATAGATGAATAGGGGATAATTGATGAAAAAGAAAATAATATTACCAGTATTAACTATTCTGAGTATAGCTTTAATACTGGTAGGAACAT
>CAKOMH010000103.1:0-2438 GCA_934096595.1 uncultured Bacilli bacterium
GACATATAGTCAGGTAATTTTAAATCTAACCATACTTGAAAAACAACCAAAGCAATGCTTACAATTATCATACCTATATCTTTTTTGATAAAATTTTTAAATAATTTAAACATTTTTCTTCCTCTCTTCTTTTATTAAATTTCCTTCCAATTTTTGTAACAATCTAATCAATTCTTCTTTTTCTTCTTGGGTAAAATTTTGTTCTAAAATACTTTCCATTTTTACTAATTCGTTAGATACTTTCTTAGTATTATTAATGAATACTTTGGTAAGCCTAACCTCGTTTTTTCTTGGGTCTTCTAAAGCAGATTTTCTGATAATGATATCATTTTTTTCCATTGTTGTAAGAATACCGCTTACAGTCGAACGTCTTAAGTTAAAAGTATCACAAATATCTTGTTGAAATATTTTTTTATTTTGATTTTTAAGTAAGTAATTCATAATCATGACTTGCATAGGACTAACACGATGCCTGGTTTTTTTATCAAACTTATCTAGGATGTAGCGTCCTATTAATTTGTCAGTATTAATTATATGATACCCTATTGAATTATTTTCTTGCATAATTTTACCACCATTGTTAGGAAACTAACAAAATAATTCTAGCATTACTAAAAAGATTAGTCAAATATAATTCCTAATCTTCACTAAGTTTTCACACTTTTTTAATTATTTGTTATTAAAATCTTTTTCTATTTTTCGCTAATTAGCTCGCTTAAAGGCACTATTTTTAAACCTTTAGACTTAATATATTCTACTAAACAATCTAAATAAGTACCATTTTTAAGATAAATAATACTTCCACTATCTAGTTTTTCCTTTACTTCAATAATATTAGTATTATCTAAAGATAAACCAGCTTTAACTAAATACTTTTTCTTACTCCGACAAAATTTTAAATTAGAATTATTATTATCTAACACGCAAATATTCGTATTAATCTTATTTTTCTTTAAATATTTATCTACTTCTTTATAATTATTAAAATCATTATTAATCTGTTCAAAATAACTATCTTTAGAAAAATTATCTTTTGTAACTAAATTTGAAGCTTTAATCTTGTTTTTTACTAAATAATCTTTAATTTCTTTACTACTACTTTCATCAATAATAAAACTTACCGCCTGTTTTTTACTATTACCTTTAATAATAATTTTATCTAGGTTATCATTAAGAGAAATGTCGGGTTTTATTGGTTGATTAACTAAATATAAACTATTAAAAACATCTTGTTCTTTCATTTTAGCTAAGCTTTTAAGTTCATCAACAACACTACCATACATCCCCGGAATTATATAATCATCTTTAATTACCGCATTAACAAAATCTTCTTTTTTCTCTAAACTTACACTTTTTATTTCTTTTAAAATGGGATCTTCATTCCGAACTAAGTTAGCTGTTTTATTAGTCGTATAAAAACTTAAAAGAATTAAAATACTTAAAAGAAGATATTTTCCATACTTTTTCAAAATAATCACCTAGTAAAATCATATTCATAAATATAAAAAAATATAGACGATCTTCACATCTATATTCATTATAATACATTAGACTATTTATTTTTAGGTTTAAATTCTAGTGTTGTTTCATGTTTTTCGACTTTAATTGGTGTTTTACTAAGTGCAGCAAATCCATCATCTAAAGTTTGGCGTAATTCTTGCTTAGCTTCATCTTTTGAGATATTTTTACGGCGTGCATAATTGGCAATTAATGTATCGCTTTGACTGGCAAATGCAGAGCCTAGTTCTCTATATTCTGACATGAATTTACCATCAAAATAACTCTTTCCTTCGATTAAATCTCTAATTCTATAATATACATCAGCTATAGTTCCAACTTGAGCGTATCTATAGATAGATTCATCAGAATTGCCATACATACAACCGAATTTTAATTCATTGTAATTTTCATCGATGGCTTTATCAACCATTGAAGCACAATCATGTAATCCAATGCTCATTTTTTGAGGCACAATATTATTGCTACCAGGAACTTCTACTTCACATCTAACTTGACTGGCCTCATAACGAGCAAACTCATTATCTGGACTAGCAAGTTTGCTATATTGTTCACATAATGCTTTAAAAAAAGCACAACAATTATCTATTCCTAATTGATTAACTGTTTCAAAGTCAAAATTGATTCCACTCATATTTATTTTTGTTAAATTTTCAACAGCATACATATAGTTTTCTATTTCTCTTGGAGATATTTCTCCTTTATGTGCTAATGTATAAATGCATAATCTTTCCTCATATGCTAATTTTTTTACTAAAGCTTCAGTTATTTTTTTCATATTTTCCCCTTACCTTTTCTATGATCATTATTCCATAATCTTTTTATAAATCTAGTTTCCTAGACTTTAATTAATTTTGGATTTCAAAAAATCCATTCCCCTTTTTAAATCTTCTACTAAAAGAGCATATGCCGTTTTATTT
>CAKOMH010000104.1:0-2297 GCA_934096595.1 uncultured Bacilli bacterium
ATATTTCTAGTTTGGGTTTTATCGGTTAGAGCCCCATGAGCAGTGGTATGTGCAAATTTTGCACATACCTCATTTTCCTTCAATTCATCTTCCTTAAAAATATTATTAATATGTCTTTTAATTACCGTTCTATCCCTATTAAACAAAGTAGCTAATTGTTCTAAAGACAACCAAACGGTTTCATCTTTCACATTAACCTCTAATTTTACATTATGATCTAGTCGTCTTAATTAATCTCCTTGAGGGTGGGCGGGTGGGAAGTAATACTAAACCCATAATATTTATAAAATAATAGTATCTTTTTAAATAAGCCTATGTTATTATGAAAATGTAGGTAGATAATACTTACAGGGAGGAAATAAAATGGTTAACAAAAACAAAAGTATATTAGAAAGTCAAAAAGAACTATATCAAGATTTAAAACAATATGAATGGTTATTATCTAAAGAATCTTATGAATATTTAGAAAGCCTACTTGCCTTAGAAATATCGGCTTTTAATAAAGAATTTAATAATGATAATAGAGAAATCTTAAGAAAAATAGAATTATATAAAAGAATAGTAATTTATAATATTTGTAATCGTACTAAGAATTTACTTCTAAATAATGGTAATGGTATTGAAATAAATACAGTTGAAAATTATGAACACCCGGTTGAATTTAGTATTTTTGGAAAAATGAATGGCAAAAGTATAAATAGTTTTCGCTTTAATATTGAAGAAGATAGTCCTTTATATATTGGGGATGCTATCATCTATTCTAGTGGTCCTAACAGCATTTTAAGAGAAGAAGAAATAAAGAGATTAACTAAGGAATATGAGGCTAAGTTTAAACAAGATAATCCCCATGCGCATCATGATGGGGTTAAAAGATTCCAAGATGAAAACGGTTCTAAATGGGAAACTAATCGTCAAGCTGACTTAGAAATAATAAATAAGAAATTAACTAGTTTAAATAATTTCTCTTTAGATAATACGACTAAAGAGTTAATTGCGGCTCAAAATTATTTGGCTGGTCTTATTTTAGATGATATGAATTTAAAAGATAAGGATTTTACTTCTTCTTATCAACATGGTTTGGAAAAAACATTAGTTCGTAAATATCCGGGAATGAGTGTTAAACACAATATTAAAAATCTATAAAAAAATTTTAAGGGGCTGTTACGAAATTAGTTAATTTATAACAACCTTTTTTCTTTGAAATAATTTAATTCTTCTTCTTTAAGATTCAATGTAATGTAATATTTCAGTAACTATTTTTAATTATTTCTTTATCTAAAAAGGTAAATTATTTTCCGATGTTTTGCTCATGCTTATTAAATTTTTTTATACAAACATAATTTATTAAATTACTAACTTCTGATTTTTTCGATATTCCTCATCACACTTAGATGAGGACACTAGAAAAAGACTACTTTTTATAGTAAAATATTTCATGTGATACAACTTCTTTCAAACATATTGTATCATGTAATAAGCGTCGAGGGGTCCGATTCCCAGCACGCTTTTTTAATTGCAAGAAAAAAGGACTGTCGGAAATTAATTATTTAATTTCGTAACAGCCCCTTTTTTATTTAAAAATACCCCTTTTAGTAGGATTACTGTTATAATAAATTTAAAGTTAGGAGAATAAATATGCAAAGATATATTTCTATAAATGATGATAACGAATATACCCATCTTTTAAAACTCTTAAAGTCTTTAGGGGGTTCTAATTTAAAATATAAGTGGTTAATAAGTGATATCGAGGCTTATCCTCAAAATAAGAGTTATATTGATTTATTTAATAATGATTATATATTTTTATCTAATCAAGAACTCTTAACCATTTTAGAAAACGAAGACATTCAGTTTATTAATGGTATTTTTAGTGCTATCCCAGCTAATTTTAAGGAAAATGAAGTTTTCCAATACGCCATCCCTCGTATTAATAAGATAGATTTAAAATACTATGTAGGTCCTCATATCCAACATCCCTTAGCAGATATGGAAATAGCCTGCACCGACAGTACTTATTTTAGTATTACTTCTAGATATGAAATAAATAAAGACTTTTTTAAAGAATACCCTTTAGTTACTTCTAGTATAGACGGTCCGGAAAACTACTTTGTCAAAAACACTAATAATAAACCAATCAATCTAGCCTTTGAATTATCTTATTATAAAATAAATAAGAAAATAAGAAATTATAATGATTCTTTATATATTAATGAAGATAGATTTAATGATTTTATAAAAAAATACCCCTACTTTGATAAAACTACTTATAAAAACAAAGTAAGTACCTTTGATTACTA
>CAKOMH010000105.1:0-2019 GCA_934096595.1 uncultured Bacilli bacterium
AAAGTCATGCTGAAAAAACAGATTGCATATTTTACGAATTTAAAGTGACTTATGTAATCAACCAAAAACCCCCTGAGAGAGCATTAACCGTGCTCTCATTTTTTTTGATCTCAAAAATTTTTAAATGATACTTATTTAATATGAAAATGATTGCCAAAAGTAAAAGTCTTTGCTATAGTTTTGGTGAGTACTTGCAATGTTATTTTATAGATTTAATTTTACTAGTTGGTTATGCTAAATTTAGTGGAAAATTTGTGAATTTTAAATGAGAAAACGCTTGTAAGTTTGGAATACTTGTGATATAGTAGCAAGTCAAAAGAGGTTGATTAAGTATGAAAAAGAAAATTATAGTGTTAGTGATGTCTTTATTACTTTTGAGTGGGTGCAATAAATTTAAAGGGACATGGTGTCGTAGTACCGAAGTTTTTGGAACAATTATAGTTACGAAGAGTGGTGTTACTGATAAACAAATTGGTAATATCGAAAATAAGATTAAAGAGTTTGGAAACTATAAATCTTATGATATTATTGATTCAATTGAAAAAGGTAATACTTCTATAACTACTTATTTTACGGAAAATACTAAGGCTACCGAATTGGTGGAACTAGTTAAAAATATGGACGGTGTTGATAAAGTAGAAAAGAAAAGTTTTGTTGTTACCAGTGAGAAACTAGAAGTAAAAGGTAAAAAACAATTCGTTTATAGTACTAATTTAGATAATGTTGATGCTTTAGTTGAAAGTGGTGAATATTCTTTAAATGATGATGGAACTTTAAGTATTTATGGTGATAGAAATTTTTACTTAAAAGATAAATTTGTATGTACTGATGCTGAGTGTAATAACATTTTAAGAAAGAAAAGTAAGACTAATACTTGCAAATAGAGAATAGGTGAAGAATAATGGTTAATAAAATATTGAAAAAAAGCGTAGATTTAGGAAAGAAAGTAGCTGATACTCAAGTATTTGAAGAGTATTTAGGAAAATTATCTGAGAATTTTGTGGTTGAAGTTAAAGATAAAATAAAACCAGCGACAACAATGGCTTATAATATGTGTGTTGATGCTTGTTGCAGTTATAAATTATTTAAAATTAATGGTAAGAAATATATAAGAATAGTTTTAACTAATCATTTAGATTATGTTATTAGTCGTGAGGACTTAAATTGTATGCCATATTTGGTAGAAATGGATTATCGTCCTAAAGCTATTACAATTGATTATGATGTCTTTTTAAGAGCTTTAGAAATTAATGGTTTCACATATTCCATTGATATTGATAAAGAAAATTTTGAGATGATTGACGGTGGGAAGTTAGATTATATTACTGGTCAATTAAACATTACTAAGAACTATTTGGAAATGCCTAAAAAGACAGCTGCTGAACATTCAAGAAAGCGATTATTGTTAAGGTTAATTTATCCTGATGATAAAAAATGGTTTTAAGTTCTTGACATTAGAAGAAAAACGACATAAAATTAATTTAACAATTTTGATTAGGACGAGATTATTTAAATATCTTTTTAAAGAGAGTTTATCATTGGTGGAAGATAGATAAAAGAATTAAATAGTTACTACCTATGAATTGGCTAGCAAAACTAGTCCGGCAAAGCCGTTATAAGAATTAAGTAAAATTAAGGATGGTACCGCATTAATTGCTCCTTTTGAGGGTGGTTAGTGCGTTTTTTATTGGAGGTTTTTATGCAAGAACAGATACCGGTGCAGATGACTAAAGAAGATTATGAGGCTTTTATTAAACAAAAACATCAAGAACTTTTTGATTTGAAGTTAAAAATTGCTTTAGCAACATCCGAGACCGAAAAAGTTGGCCTTAAGGAAGCCGAAAAAAATTTAAAAAGAATATTAACCAAGGCTATGCAAAATAATATAGATTATGGTTATTATAATGAATTAGATAGAAAAGGAAGATAGGTATGATAAATATTAAAGAAGATAAAAATTTAAGTGTGTTAAATCACTCATGTGCGCATTTAATGGCTCAAGCTGTTAAACATTTATAT
>CAKOMH010000106.1:0-2000 GCA_934096595.1 uncultured Bacilli bacterium
CACCTAAATTTATTTTAAGCTATTTTTATATTGATTGCAATTATTTTTTTAAAGTAAGCTGCCTTGATAAACCGTTTTCTTCTTTAATAATAATACTTTCGGGGATATGTTCTTCCCTATAACAATCATTACCATGGAAAGGTACTTCTAAAATCTCATAGCCTTCGGGAATAATTTTTTCTTGCTTTGTATAATAACCATCTTGCACCGTTAAAGTAATACTCTTTCGATAATAATTATCGGTTCTTTCTTTTTGATAATAAGCATCATACCCCGCCTCTTGAATTTTTGAAAGCTGATGTTTCCACCCTAAATCCAGACCCCACTTTTCGCAAAAATTCGTAATAAAGCAAGTTGCGGTCGTATGATCAAATTTTTCATCTATTTTCTTAGCGGTCGCGATAGCAGCTCCTAATAAAAAGATGGGTATGGAAACAATGGAAACAACTTTTAACTTTGTATCTTTAGCTTTAGAATGACCATCATATTTATAAGTCTTATGCTTATTATAATGATATCCATATCGATATGGCTTTTTAAACTTACTTCTTTTTATTCTTCTTGATACTGTCCAACATCTATCATACATTTCTATCATCCTTTTTAAATTTCATTTCCACTATACTTTAGAATGGCTTTATTAGTCAAGATAAAATAAGACCAAATCAGCATAATTTAAAAGAAAATTACGATAAATCAAGTTCCAATTAAAAAAGTAATACTTCTAACTAATTTTTTTAATCAAAAGTATTACTGTCTTTTTAACCATAATCTTTTTAACTTCTGTTTTTATTTATATCTTTCTTTTTTACTTTTACATAGCTATATCCTAAGGCCAAAATACTTACAATAAATAAAACAATACTAATTTTTTGATTAAAAGATAAGAAAGCATTGCTGCTACTACTTCTTAAATAATCAAGACCAAACTTTGAAATACTTATAGCAATTAATAGATAAAATGTATCATTTAAACTTAAACGATTAGTTTTTCTTTTCTTTTCACATTTAAGATAAAAATAGAAGAAGATTCCCACAAAAATAAGGGCCTCAACTAATTGAATAGGAAATAGAGAAACATTTAAAGGGGCTTGGTTAGAATTAGTATAAATGACTTTACCAAAGCCGGCATAATTAATTCCGTAACAACACCCAGCCGTAAAGCAACCAATCTTACCAATGGCATAGACCATGGGTAGAGGAAGACCTCCCAGCGTTAAAAGTGCGGTCATATCTTTTTTAAAAATTAAGCTATAAACAATTATGCCAACGAAAGCTCCTATCATATTGCCATACGAAGTAAACCATAAATCTAAAATTTTCTTAAAACCATACTTAGGAAATTCATCTAAGAAGGTAAAAAATTTACCTCCTAAAACAATGAATATATTTTCAATTAAAAGTAGTAAAACAACATCTCTAAATTTTAAATTATACTTCCGATAATTAAAAACAATAAAAAGAATATTAAAAACTAAAGCTAATGTTATCATTAAATCATAAATTGAATGACTAATTACCATAAAACCACCACTTTCTTAATTTTCTTTTTCTAAAATTTCAAAGTTAGTAATCTCTTCTAAGTCAATCCCAACATCTTTAACATAAGCATAATGTCTTTTTAAAACATCGGTAATATAAGCATTTAAATTTTCTTTACCCTTACTATCAGGTAGTAGCTCTAAGACTTCTTTAGCTAAACTGAAACGATCAATTTTATTACGCAAACGCATATCGAAAGCGGTTGTTATTGAACCTTCTTCTTCATAACCACGAACATAGAAATTTTTATTAGGTCGATCATAAATAAGACCATGTATAAAACTTGGATAACCATGAAAATTAAAGATTACAGGTTTATCTTTAGTGAAGTATTTAATAAACTCTTCATCACTTAAACCGGTCTTATTGCGTTTATTAGTCTCTAATTTTAATATTTCTAAAACATTAACAAAGCGCAAACTTATCTTAGGAAGATATTTTTTTAGTAAAGATACGCA
>CAKOMH010000107.1:0-1911 GCA_934096595.1 uncultured Bacilli bacterium
ATTTAAAAGCTGAAAAAATACCTTTTCCAAAGAAAAAAGAAGCCAAGTAGAAATTATTCATTTCCACTCAGCCCCTTAGATAGGTTTTAAGTATTTTTATTTGAAAATTTTTTCAGAAATTTTATTTCTTAGTAAATTAATCGCTTTCTCGGTTGAGGCGTCATAGTAAGGAAAATAGAAAGTACCGGCATTAATTATTTTTACTTCATACTGTTTAATTTCTTTCTTGAAAATTAAAAATCTATCGATATATTCGGTTTCGGTAATACTATCTACCTCTTTGTATCTGATGGCCATTGTTTTACGGTAAGTAGTGTAATAGAATTCGTCATCAAAAAATTCAAATGAACCTTTGGTTATACAGGCTTTCTTTTTAACAAAATACATCCAGACTAGAATGAGAATACCACATGCAATAATAGCGGGAATAAATAAATATAATAAAAATATTTCACGATATAAGACAATTATAATTAAAATATATAATATTAAAAAGAGCGGAGATATTTTTTTGAAAAAGCGGTTATTTTTATACTTAAACTCGTATTTATTGTTATTCATGTTTTCACCTATACCTTAATTTGATTTTATAATATATTAAATGAAAAAACAATTGATTTATGAAATATTTACGATAATTTTACTTTTTGGTTGCATAAAAAATAGCTTTAAATTATAATTAAGGTATGATAACCATAGATGGTAGATGGATGATTATTTATGAAAAAGAGTTGGGAAGAAATTTATATATATAACGGGGATATTTTACTGGGATTAGCTAAGATATATAAAAGCCTTAGTAATCTTAGGGAGATTAGAATATATATGAATTTAAAAGATTATAAAATAGCAAAGGAATAATGAATATGGATATTAATTTTTTGAAACAAAATGGTGTTGATACAGATAAAGCTTTAGAGCTTTTTGGAGACATGGATATTTACAATGAGACTTTTCAGGATTATTTAGATGGTATTGATGAAAAGTTGAATAATTTAAAAAGAAGCAAAGATAATGAAAATTGGCAAGATTATGGAATTTTTGCCCATTCTATTAAAAGTGATGCAAGATATTTAGGGTTTACCAAAGAAGCAGAGATATTTTTACAGCATGAAATGGCTGGCAAACAAGAAAATCAGCATTTTATTGAAAAAGAATATGATAATTTACTAAAAACAGTAAGTTATATGACTTCTATAGTAAAAAGATATTTAAATGGTGAGAAAGCTTTATCACGCATGCCAGAACCAGAAGCAAGGCCAGTAGCTAATGTTGTAACGGCACCTTTAGAAAATGTCGTTCTAATAGCAGATGATTCAAAAATTGTTGATAATTTTGCTCTTAAAGTAATGGATGGTATGTATAAGGGAATAGTTGCATTAGATGGTAAAGAAGCAATCGATATAATTAGTAGTAATAAATATAATATTATAGCCATTTTACTAGATTTAAATATGCCAAATGTTGGCGGTTTTGAAGTTTTAGAGTATTTAAAAAATAGTAATCATTATAGTAAAATTCCAATTTCAATTATAACTGGTGAAGACTCTAAAGATATGATAGATAAGGCATTTAAATATAATATAGTTGATATGTTAGTTAAACCTTTTAGCAAAAATGACTTTTTAAGAGTTTTAGATAAGACAATTAATCTTAATAAAAATTAACATTAAGCAAATAAAATTGGTGTTATTTATAAAAAAACGAAAAAATTTGTAGAAAATACAAGTTTTTTTTAAATTTTTGAAGGAAATTTGACTTGAGGCGGTAATAATATAAGTAGAAGGGTAAATAATACCCTCTATAAGAATATCATTGTCAGAATGAAATTCTTGTGATAGTATAAATTTAGAAATTCTTTGAAAATAGGAGGTTTGGAATGAAAGATTTAACTATAGAAAAAGATAAAGA
>CAKOMH010000108.1:0-1665 GCA_934096595.1 uncultured Bacilli bacterium
GGGATAATTGATGAAAAAGAAAATAATATTACCAGTATTAACTATTCTGAGTATAGCTTTAATACTGGTAGGAACATCATATGCTTACTGGAGATTTACCTATATTAGTGATAAAACTAATATAGGTAAAAGTAAATGCTTAAGTATAGAATTAATTAATCAAAAGAATGAAATTAGTTTAAATAATACATATCCTATAAGTGATATAGAAGCTAAAAAATTAACTCCATATTCTTTTACTATTAATAATACCTGTGATACTTTTATTTCTTATGATGTTAACTTAGAAATGTTAGAAGGTACTACTATGAATAGTAAGTATATGGCTGTAATGATTAATAATGAACATAAAGAATTATTAAGTAATTTAGATAATGCTAATACTATTATGAGTAGTAGTGTAGAATCTAGAAAGTTAGTATCTGGTTCTTTAGGAGTAGGAGATTCTGTAGATTATACTTTAAGATTATGGATAGATGAATCAGTTACTTTAAGTGATGATGCTATGAATAAAAATTTTACTTCTAAAATAGTAGTAACTGCTCAACCTAGTAATTATAGTCCAAAAGATGCAGGATATGATACTTTACATGATGCGATACTTGCTAATGAATATCAAACTACACCAGAAAAAGCTATAGAAAAGATTAATGCTAAAGGGGAACCGGATTTAAGTCAAATAGCACCGGTATCAGAAAATGACTTGTCAGATAAAGGATTATATAAGTCGATAGATGATTTTGGAGATACTTATTATTATAGAGGAAATGTAAAAAATAATAATGTTTATTTTGCTGGATTTTATTGGCAAATAATAAGAATTAATGGTGATGGTTCTATAAGGCTCCTTTATAATGGCACCGAAAAAAATGCTGAAGGTGAAGCAAATTCTATAGGCAAATCTAAGTATTCTGATAAGGTTAATAGTGCTGCTTATATTGGTTATATGTATGGTAATCCAGATGGAAAAACTATAGATGAACTTAATAAAAATATAAATAATTCAACTATAAAAACTTACATAGATAATTGGTATGAAAACCATATTTTAGGTACTGAATATGAAGAAAAAATTAGTGATAGTGGATTTTGCAATTATAGGGGATTTACCTCAGGAAATGGAGTTACTGGTACAACTTATTATAACGGTGGTTGGCAAAGTAATCTTACTTGTGGCAGCTCATCTAATGATTTATTTACGGTTACAAATTCAGTTGTCGGTAATCACTCGTTAAATTATTCTATAGGTCTTATTACCTGTATGGAATTAAAATTATCTGGACTTAAAATTGGCGATGATAACAACAATATTGTAAATAAATTATCTTGGACTTATTCGTCGACTTCCTATCATACTATGACTCCTGTTTTATATGATGGCAATCGGCCAGGCATAGCAAATTATAAACTTGCTTATCGCGGATTTATCCAACAATATTATAGCGTTTTAGATAATAATACAGTAAGGCCTGTCATAAATCTAAAACCTGATGTTAAAATATCTGGTGGTATTGGGACATCTAATGATCCATATGTGGTAGATACTAATAATTAATATATGGGGCCAAATAAAAAAACATAACTTCATGTATGTTAATTTATAAAATTCTCTTATCAAATGGCCCCATTACTTATAAATATTCTGGTAGCAAGTCTATCAGTTTT
>CAKOMH010000109.1:0-1616 GCA_934096595.1 uncultured Bacilli bacterium
TATTATAACAAAAATATATAAAAAAAGTAAGGCTAGTAAGCTCAAAATTGGAATATATGAGCTGCCTTACGAGTTAAATATACACCATTTTAGTGCCAAAGAAAAGACCGCTGACAAAATTTACTTTGTCAACAGTCTGAAATATAAACATATTTTTTTCTCTTTTCTTTTCCTTCATAATATATTACCTCCAAATAATGTACCACCTAATAGCATATTCATAAGAGCACGAATTGCTAAACGACCTAAAATAAATCCTACAATTGCAATAATAAGAATAATGATAATTCTTTTCTTATCTAGCATAATATTACCTCCTTGACTTATTATAAAATTAATGTTATATTTCTAACAGTTGTATTGTATAATAACAATTTTATTTATGCAATAGAAAAACAGTCAACTGTTAGAAGAAAAGAGGTTTTATAACAATGGAATTAAAAAGTGATTTGTCTAAAGAATATATTGCAGATGCTCTTATATCTTTAATGAAGAAAAAAGATTATTCTTCTATTACAAATAAAGATATTACTGATAGAGCAGGTTTATCTCATGTTACTATTTATCGTAATTTTAAAAACAAAAATGAAATTATTAGTTATTACTTATCTTCATTATTTAAAAAATTGGAATGGAGTGATAATAATGACATTGCATATAATATTTTCTCTTTTTTTCAAAAACATAAAGAATTTATTGATTTACTTTATAAAGCTAATCTTCAATATTTAATTCTTGATAATATTTTAGCTTTACATGAATATAGTGTTGAAGATCCTGATATTATAGCTTATTCAAAAGTAACTGTTGCATATTTAATCTTTGGTTGGTGTGATGAATGGTATAAACGAGGAATGAAACAGACTCCTGAAGAAATGTCAAAATTATTTCAGCAAGGAAAAAAGCAATGACTTCAATTTCAATGTCATTGCTTTTTTATTTGTACAATAAATTACTATTGAATGATTAAATATAATTTGATATATGTTTAAATCTTAATATTTTCTTTTGACTATTATACAGATTAAGTAGAATTTGTAAATTTATAAATAAAGATTGCTTTAGTATTTTTTATTATTCATAGTCTGAATAGTAACTTTTTTAGCTATTTTAAATAATTGGCTTGAAAATAAATAATAATTTTTATATAATCTATTTAGTTGATTTAATCAATCTTGGGAGTATAATTTTTCGAATATAAGAAAAGTTAAGGCTCCATAAGATAATATCGTTACACCAATGTGACGTTAGATTTAAGTCAACTAGAAATAGTTGATTTTTTTGTGCGTTTGTGAATAATGAGTGAAAATGATAGTAATTTATATTAAAAAAGCCTCTTGTATTCGAAGAGGTTTTTTATGTTGAATGAATGCAAACAAAAAAATATGATACTATATCAAAATTTGTAGCAAAAGAAATTGATATAAGGTGGTGATGAAATTATTAGATTTGAAAGAATGTCAAATTTATAGAGTGTGTAAATAAAATTCCTTACACACTCCTCTAATGCTTTTAAATCATCTTTTTATTTTAAAATCTTTTTAATCTTTTTACTGGGCCGTCTTGTTTGTGAGGAGTGAACGCATTCATTGTTTCGTCCCAGCCTTCAATAACAT
>CAKOMH010000110.1:0-1519 GCA_934096595.1 uncultured Bacilli bacterium
AAATTATTTTAATGACAATACTATCCATTATATAAATATATTTTTCGGGAATTTTTAAATAATCATTTTCTAAAACCAAAAAACCTTCTTTAATAAGATTATTGACATTAGGATAAGCCTCTTGCAATGAAATATTATATTTCTTATTAAAATTATAAAGACTTATGCCTTTTAAAAGCCGCAACCCCAGCATTATTTCATTATCCATTTCTTCTTGTCTACTTAAAAGATTTTGATGAAGACAAAATTTTCCTTTAATGTAACTAGTTATACTTCTAGTATTTTCATAGCGAATATTTCCTAGATAACCATGAGCCCCGCAGCCAAACCCATAATACTCATTATTTAACCAGTAAGTGGTATTATGAACTGATTCAAAGCCCGTCTTAGCAAAGTTTGATACTTCGTAATGATTGTAACCATGTTTTTTTAACACTTTAATAATGTAAGCATACATTTTCGCATCTGTTTCTTCTTTAATATTTTTAACGCCCTGATTATAAAGAATAGTGTTTTTTTCTAAAATAAGGGAATAAGTGCTGATGTGTTCAGGATTTAATTTTAAAAGTTTATGAATATCCCTACTCAAAGTAAACATTGTTTCTTTAGGCATCGCATAAATCAAATCAAGATTGATATTATCAAATCCAACGGAGCGCATTAATGCCATTTTCTTCTGACAATCTTTAAAGTCAGCATGACGATTCATGGTCTTAAGAATTTTCTTATTAAAAGATTCAATGCCAATACTTAGACGATTAACCCCATTAGCCCTTAAAATTTCTAAAAGTTCTAAAGTGATATCTTCAATATTACTTTCAAAAGTAAATTCACATTTACGACTTTTTTGGAAAATATTAGTAATACTAAATAATTTTTTTAATTCGGCTTGATTTAGGGAAGATGGGGTTCCCCCACCAATATAAATTGTATCTAAAATTTCATTGTTATATTGACTAAGTATTTCTTTTTCTAAATTTTGTAAATATTTAGTCGAAAATTTTTCATTATAGAAAACTTTACAAAAATCACAATAAGTACATATCGTTTTACAAAAAGGAATATGGATATAAACAGAATGCATAACTCACCTCGTATTAAATTATTATAATTTTATTTAGGAATATTTTAATTTATCTATTAATTATTAATATGTTGATGAATTTGGGGTGCTTCATCATCTAAAGCTTTAAAAATGTAACCCTGATTTTTAGCATATAGAATCATATTTTCCAGACTGTTTGCCGTATATGATTTAATATCATGAAGTAATACGACATTAATTTTATTATAAGAAATAGTATTTTTAAAGTATTTTAAAACGCAAGCATTTTTATCAGTAACTTTTCTACTAGCACAAGCTCCAGCATCCTCTACTAAACTATTCCAGTCATAATAACGATATCCTTCTTCCATAACTTTTTGGGTAAGAATAGTCATAATACCTTTACAACGACTTCTAGATATAGTATTAGAACTACCCCCAGGGAATCTAATATACTTAGCCCTTGTCCCTGTA